>RZYX01000242.1 GCA_009930155.1 Clostridia bacterium
ATATCGTGATGATGAATACTTCTTCCTTAAACTGTTTGATATCAGCAGGAAGACTTATGTCAGAAATCCTTTATCCCACAAAATTTGTGATTGAGCCTATAAAAAAGCAAAGATTCCGAATGTTAATCAGAATCTTTGCTTTTATTTAAAATATCAAAACGAATTATTCGCCCATGAATAACTTGATATCATCTTCAACTTGTCCGATACCTGCAATGCCAAATTTTTCAACAAGGACCTTTGCAACGTTCGGAGATAAAAATCCTGGTAAGGTAGGTCCAAGATGGATATTCTTCACACCTAAATAAAGTAACGCAAGTAGTACAATTACCGCCTTTTGCTCATACCAAGCAATGTTATATGCAATCGGTAGATCGTTAACATCGTCAAGTCCAAATATTTCCTTCAGCTTCAATGCGATTACTACAAGCGAGTAGGAATCATTACACTGACCAGCATCAAGAACTCTTGGAATACCTCCGATATCTCCCAATCCAAGTTTATTGTAACGGTACTTGGCACATCCCGCTGTGAGAATAACTGTGTCATTAGGCAGTTTTTTTGCAAACTCGGTGTAATACTCACGAGATTTCATTCTGCCATCACAGCCTGCCATAACAAAGAACTTCTTAATAGCACCTGATTTTACGGCATCCACTACTTTATCTGCAAGAGCAAAAACTTGATTGTGAGCAAAACCGCCAACAATACTGCCTGTTTCAATTTCTACCGGAGGCTTACACTGCTTTGCCATCGTAATGATTTCAGAAAAATCTTTCTTGCCATTTTCATCGGCTGTGATGTGCATACATCCCGGGTAACCCGATGCACCGGAAGTAAAGATTCTTTGTCTGATTTCCTCACTTCTTGGAGGCACAATACAGTTTGTAGTAAATAAAATCGGTCCATTAAAGGTTCCAAATTCCGTAACTTGCTGCCACCATGAACCACCGTAATTTCCCGCAAAATTATCATACTTCTTGAAAAATGGATAATAATGTGCCGGAAGCATTTCGCTATGGGTATAAACATCAATACCAGTACCCTTGGTTTGTTCCAGTAGTTGCTCTAAATCAGTGAGATCATGGCCTGAAATCAGTATTCCAGGATTGTTTCTTACACCAATATTAACGCTGGTAATTTCAGGATTTCCATATTTGGAGGTATTGGCTTCATCTAACAGCGCCATCGCTTTCACGCCAAACTCGCCTGTCTTTAATGTTAATGCCACAAGATTGTCTGCTGACAATGAATTATCAAGGGTTGACGCAAGTGCCTCATATATAAATGCACTGATAGCAAGATCTTCTTTGCTGATATTAAGAGCGTGATGTGTATATGCTGCCATACCTTTCAAGCCATAGATAATCATCTCTCTAAGAGAACGAACATCTTCATTTTCAGTTGAAAGTACACCTACTTTAGATGCTTTGTCTAACATCGATGCTCTATCGCTTACTTCAAACTCCGCTGCATCACCAAGGTTAACACCAGAAATCTGTTTTTTTAGCTCGTTTCTAAATCCAATCATTTTATGGATTTGATTTTCGATTGCACCGTCATCAAAATTAGCATTTGTAATAGTGATAAAAAGGCTTTTTAAAACTTCATGATTTACTTCACTTATGGATTTAACATCCACTTTTCCTTTTACCACGATTTCAGAAATCCCTTTTGTAACATAAATCAGCAAGTCTTGCAATTTTGCAACTTCCTCATTTTTGCCACACACACCTCTTACCTCACAACCGGTACCTTTTGCGGTTTCTTGGCATTGGTAACAAAACATACTCATAATCGTTCCCTCCTTCGTATTATTCCTTTACTGGTTCAAACTCATCTTTACCCACAAAGCAAATTGGGCAAACCCAATTATCAGGGATATCTTCAAACGCAGTGCCAGGGGCTATTCCACTATCTGGATCACCTATTTGTGGGTCATAGATATATCCACATGGGATACATACATATTTTATCATTATTTGCTCCTCCTTTCAATGATTATAAATTTCTTGAGTTTCCGCAGTTTTATCCACAACTGCGGATTTTATCAGCTTTACAATAAACAACTTTCAAAAAATGCCCAAAATATAAGGAATCCAGACTCTTT
>RZYX01000243.1 GCA_009930155.1 Clostridia bacterium
AACATTTATTTAAAAATAGACAACAGAACACCTGCTGCAACTGCTGAGCCAATAACACCTGCCACATTTGGACCCATCGCATGCATTAAAAGCATATTGCTTGGATCTTCCTTCATTCCCTCTTTATTCGAAACCCTAGCCGCCATTGGCACAGCACTCACACCTGCTGAACCAATCAATGGATTAATTTTATGTGTACTAAATTTATTCATAATTTTAGCCATAATAACACCACCAGCCGTTCCCATAGAAAAAGCAATCAGTCCTAAGACAAGAATACCTAATGTTTCAGGCACTAAAAATTTCTCTGCTGCTAATTTTGAGCCAACAGAAAGTCCTAAGAAAATAGTAACAATATTAATTAATGAATTTTCCATGGTATCTGAAAGACGTTTGGCCATCCCCGATTCTTTTACAAAATTACCAAACGTTAACGCACCTATTAATGGCGTAGCATCAGGCAATATTAAAATACAAATGACCATTACTGTTAATGGAAAGACAATTTTTTCTAATTTAGAAACTTCACGCAATTGTTCCATCTTAATTTTGCGCTCTTCTTTGGTTGTCAATGCCTTCATAATGGGAGGTTGGATAATAGGAACCAACGCCATATAAGAATATGCAGCAACGGCAATAGCCCCCAATAAATCAGGCGCTAATTTTGAAGCAACAAAAATAGAAGTAGGACCATCTGCCCCACCAATAATGCCAATAGCACTCGCTTCTTTAAGTGAAAAATCAATAACACCCGTATATTGAGAAAGAGCTGCCGCACCAACAATGGTACCAAAAATACCAAATTGTGCAGCACCTCCTAAAAGTGCCATTTTGGGATTAGCAAGCAATGGACCAAAATCTGTCATTGCCCCTACCCCCATAAAAATAATAATAGGAAAAAGTCCTGTTGAGACTCCCATATTAAATAAAATACCTAAAAATCCATCAGGTCCTGCAATATCTGCTAATGGGATATTTGCCAAAAAACCACCAAAAGCAATAGGGATTAACAAAAGAGGTTCAAAGCCTTTAGCAATTGCCAGATAGAATAATACAAAACAAATAGCCATCATCATGATTCTTCCGCCACTCTGATTAAACACAGAGACAACAGTGCCATGAGAAACCAACCCTTCGGTAGGATTGATAATAGCATTTAAGCCTGTTGATTCATACAAAGAACCAAAAAGTTCAGGAACACTCTTAGATTTATAATCTTGATTAAGATTTTCTTTTGCGACATCACTGGCATACAAAGAAGTTGTCATAAAACTCAAACTTATTAGCATGAGAAGATAAATAATCACTTTTTTCATATTTAACTCTTTACAGCGTAACAAGGACTTGACCATTGACAATGGTATCACCTTGCTTAACCTTAACGGCACTTACCACACCAGCACTTGGAGCAGTCACTTCTATCTCCATTTTCATAGCTTCAATAATCACAACTACTTGTCCCTCAGTCACTTTATCTCCAACATTCACTAAGACTTTAAAAATGGAACCAGGGAGACCTGCTTTAATTTCTACGCCAGAAGAAGCTCCTGTGGAAGATACCGATGATGATACACTGCCCTCTTCAAAGCCATCTTTAATATCAATCTCGTAGTTTTCACCGTTAACTACGATAGAAGTGCTATTGTTTTCAGATTTCACATGATATTTTTGACCATTAACCGTCACTGTAAAATCATTCTGAGCAGAAGCACTCTCTTCTTTTTTAGCAGAGACTTTACGTACATTTACTTTGGCTTCACCTTTTAGGAAAGCAATTCCTTTTTCCTTACATGCTGCTGCAATTAAAAGATTTTCTTCACTGACTTCAAGGTTTTCTTTCTCTAAAATCTGTTTTACATGTAAAAGGGATTTTGTATCATCCGCATCTGCTAAATCAAGTGCATTTTTTGTTGTAGGAAGAAGTTTAAGCTGTTCGCTTGCAAGTGAAACTACTTCAGAATCAGGTGCGACGGGTGTTTTTCCAAAATAACCTAAGACCATTTTGCCATACCCTTCTGCAATTTTTTTCCATGGTCCAAACATCACGTTGTTAAATGCTTGTTGAAAATAAAATTGTGAAACAGGCGTTACGCTGGTACCATATCCACCT
>RZYX01000062.1 GCA_009930155.1 Clostridia bacterium
TCATAATCATCATCTAAAACGTATAAAATAGCATAAGGTTCAACATTGCCAAATCCCTTACCTTTAATGTTAAGGATTGCTTTTTTGGCAGAAGGTAATAAAAATAAATCAGCATCACCTGTTGGGAAAATAGTCATTTCAATTGTTTCATTTCCTGTAATTTCCTTTGCATCAGAATATTCGTTATTTGGTTCAAAAGTATCCATTTCAGGAATAAAGTTAACAACAAAATTAAAGAGTTTTTCCGAAGAATTTTCGCCCCACCTTTCACATAATTTGATGTAATATTCACCTGATTCAGTAACAGCAACTGCATCAGGAAATTTATCCATGTATTTCAATTCTTGTATCGGTTTGTCGGCATATTCGTCAAATTTAGCTACAATTGCATAAAATGCTAGTGCGGGGTCTACATCCTTAACTTTAATTTCAAGATATCCTTGTTCTTCAGTAGTAACCTTAAACCAATCGTGATCAATTTTCGGAAATATTGCTGCATTATATTCTTTATTAAGGTCAATGACTGTAGCCTCCAATGGTTCATTATTGGTTTCATACTCATCAAACTCTTTAAGAAACTCTAACTTAAAGGAGAATTCTTCTTTTGAAAAATTTTCACCCCAACGATCGGCAACATAGGCGTAATATGTACCGGGTTCTACAACTTGTATAGCAGAAGGCATGGGTTCAAAATTTGATAAAAACACTTCCTTATCTTCTCCCCACTCATCATATTTAGCAAATCTAATTTCTACATCAAGGTTCTCAGGAATTCCGTTAGAAACTGCTCGTAAATATCCCTGCTCAGAAATCTCAACTTTATACCAGTCAACATCTTCTTTTTTATCAATCGACATTTTTATTTCAGTGCCAAGTTTTAGCTCGCTAGCTTCTTCGATTTTATTGTTTGGCTCATAAGATTTTGTAGAATCATCTGATTTCTCTTTTCCAGAACCGCATGCAAGTATAACAAATGCGATTAGGACGTAAAGTAAATTTTGTTTTTTCATAATAATATAATGTTAGGTTATTAGTTAGCACTTATAGACATACAAATTTAAATGATATATTTTTAACTGCCAAATATTACAGTACAAATAAAAAAAAAGACGGTAAAAAACCGTCTTCAAATATTTTTGTTAGGGAAGTATTATTTCGCAATAATTACTCTTTCTACAGAAATGCCTTTATCCGTTTGAACTCTGATAAAATAAGTTCCGGGTTCCATATCTTCGATAGGAATATCTAACACATTAGATGCGCCTCTTGATTTTGTTCCTTGATAAACAACATCAGATTGATTATTTATCATTTTTACACTACTAACATTTGCAAGTTCGTCAAATTTTAACGAAATTTTATCATTTTGTGTGCTAGGCACAACAGAAAATGTTGATTGATTAGCAGTTTGTTTTGCCACTTTATTACCATCTTTACCGTTGTCTTTTCCATTCTCAAAGATTGGATTAGCAACACTTGCAAAAGAAATTGCGATTGCAGTAAAGGTTAATAATATTAAACAAATCAGTTTTTTCATCTATTCAATTTTCTATTCTAGACAAATATACAAAATTATTTTTTACAAAAACAAATTATTTTTGATTTTTTTTAACTTTTTCGTAACCTGCTTTGCAAAATGCTCATTATCAGCTACTTACTTAAGCTAAAAACAACTAATCAAAAGAAAAACTGATTCAATAGATGTAATAAAATTTATACATATTGCTATTTTTTACAAAAACATTGGCATCAGTTTTTTCCGGCAACAACAATGCACATTTTTTCTGTGTTAAGATATTTCTGTGCATATTCTAAAACTATTTGGGGAGTAATACTCATTATTGCTTTTACTTGTGCATCAATGTAATTCATTGTTCGGCCTTTTGCAAGCAATTTTTCGAAGAACATGGCGTTTGGAATAACTCCATCAAGGGATGTAATCAAATCTCCAATCATATAATTTTTAACCAAGTTTAATTCCTCGGCAGAAATTGTCTCTGTTTTTAGCAAATCTATCTCCTTGTATATTTCGGCAATCGCCTGATTAGTAACATCAACACCAACATCAGAAACTATTTTCAATAAGACAGTACTCTTTGTTTCACTGATAAAAGAGCCTATGCCATAAGTATATCCTTTGTCTTCGCGGATGTTTTTCATAAGTCTGGATCCAAAATATCCTCCAAAAACAGTGTTTAAAACATTAAGATATAATCTATCCTCATCTGATGGATTCCCGAGATCAATACCGCCATAAATACTTGATTGAACAGCATCATCAAAATTATAAACTTTAATATTTTTTGTAAACCCAACCGGGTTAATGATTACTTTATCCTGAGTATTAGCTTCCTTTGTAGTTATTGCATTTCGTAACGAATTAACCATATCAACATTGTAGTCGCCCGATATAATCGCAGTACAATTGTCTAAACTGTAATATTTACGAACAAAATCGACAACATCATCGTAAGTTACTTTATAAACATCGTCTGGTTCAACCATATATCCCAATGGATGCGTCTCTCCAAAAAACTCAAGATTTAATCCTCTCATTGCTACATATTTTGTTTTTTTGAGATTGTTTTTAATTGATTGAAAATACTTTTTCTGCATCAACTCAAACTCTTGCTCGGGCAATAATGGATTTGAAATAATATCAATTAACAGCTGAATTACATCCACAAAGTGCTTTGATGGGACATATAGTCGCAAACCGGCGGTATCTATTCCGGCAAATGCTTCAATATAGCTGCCATAAAAATCAAAATACTCTGCTACCTCATCGGGATTTTTCCCAATTGGAGCTTCTTTTATCAATGAGTTTGCAAAAACAGCTTGCAAGGACTTTGTCTGATACTCAACTCCTGCATTAAAAATGAGATCGAGTTTAACTACAGGAGCGTTCGGGGAATAAAAACCAAACATTTTAAATCCCTCCGATGAACTTGATAATAATTCTTCGGGTTGCAGAAATTCCACTTTATTTGGAATAATCGTTTGTGGTGCTATATTTCTATTTATCATTTCTATTTTTTGGATTTATAATAAATTACAGACAGATTTTCGTCAACAAATAATCTATTTGCAGCATCAACAATATTCTTAAAAGACACACTACTATATTTTTCTTCAATTTGATTAATCATTTCTGCATTTCCTAGTGCTTCAAAATATGCTAATTCCATTGCAATGTTAAGATGATTTAGTCTTGAAAACAACAATGCACTTATTGCTCTGTTTTTAACTTTTTGCAATTCTCTTTCAGTTAGGCTTCCATCTTTTAGTTTATTTAATTCTATCTTTATTTCTGCTTCGGCCACATCGAAACTTGTCTCAGGATATAAGCGACCGTTAATCATCATCAAGCCCGGGTCAACTGTACCTTGAATATAAGCATCAATTTGAGAGAATAGTTTTTTACCTTTTATCAGATTCAGATTAAATAAAGATGATCTTCCATTTGATAATATGTCAGATATTAAATCACTAGCATAGTAATCATCATGCATTCTTTCGCACATGTGATAGGCCATATAAATTGCATCAGAAGGAACATCTCTTTCCAAAACCAAGCTTCTTTTGTCTGTTTGTTTTGGCTCAACAGGGATGTTTTGGATTTTTAAGTTCCTTTGTGGAATATCACTAAACCATTTTTCTGTCAGTTTATGAATTTCGTCCGGATTAACATTTCCGGCAACTACTAAAACAGCATTATTTGGAGCATAGAAATTATAAAAGAAGTCTTTTACATCCTGCAAACTTGCCTCTGTTATATGGCTAATTTCTTTTCCAATTGTTGACCATTTATATGGATGTTCTCTGTATGCAAGAGGTCTCAAAAAGAGCGACACATCACCATAAGGCTGATTTAAATACCGCTGTCTGAACTCCTCGGAAACAACTCCTTTTTGCACATCTAAACTTTTTTGCGAAAAAGCAAGTTCCAACATGCGATCCGATTCCAAATAAAACGCAGTTTCAATATTTTGCTTAGGTAATGTAATGTAATAATTGGTAATGTCATTGTTTGTAAATGCATTATTTTCGCCTGCTGCTTGCTGCAAAACAGTATCAAACTCCGGCACATTTACTGAGCCCCCAAACATCAAATGCTCAAAAAGATGAGCAAAACCGGTACGAGCTTCGTCTTCATTTCGAGCTCCGACCTTATAAAGTGTGTTTACTGCTACTAATGGAGTTGTTTTATCAACGTACACTATTAGTGTTAAACCATTAGACAGCTTATATTTTTCGAATTTAATCATAAAATTAATTTTAGCTACAAAGATAACAAATAAGAAACTAATGTGTTTAAAAATGTCATTTCTATAATTTTAAGAATATTAGCAGCTGTTTAATTGTTTTTATACCTATTTAGATTTAATTTTGATGCAACCATTATATTATTATTTTAGTTTAAAAAGTATTGTTAAAAAAATAAATCTATTATGAGAAAATTTACTTTAATCCTGGTTTCTATTTTTTGTATATTAGGTGTCTTTGCACAAAACAGCTTCGAAAAATCTTTTACACAACCCGAAGATGGTATTTACGACATTGAGTTTAACCTGAACTATTGGGATTTAAAACAAGCCACTATTGATGGAGAGACATATCAGTATGTTGACATCGATGTTAGTACTGTGAGCAACAAAGAAGGCTGGGCAGAATTGCCTTTTATCAGCGCCTCCGTTAAATTGCCAAAACAAAAAAATGTAAATTATGAGATTGTCTATTCCGACTATACGGATTATGATCTTGATTATCCTATGTTACCTTCGAGAGGAACAATCTACAGAAATCAAGACCCATCTCAAATTCCTTACGAAATAGATCCGGCATCTATTGTAGATGAATTTTATCCATCTAACATTTTAAAAGTCGAAGACCCATTTATTTTTAGAGATGTTCGTGGAACAGCAGTCAGAGTTACTCCTTTTCAGTATAACGCTGTAACAGGAAAACTAAGAGTGTATAACAGCATCAAAGTAAGATTGACAGAAAATAATGAAATACCAACAAATCCGCTTTTATCAAATCATGTAAATCAAATCAGAGAAGTTGAAGGTATTTATGAAAATATGTTTATAAACTATAACTCAGCCGAAAAAGCAAGCGCGAGTTTAACCATGGAAGAGTATGGCGATATTATTGTAATTACAACTTCCGCCTATGAAGCGACTATGGCTCCTTACATTTTGTGGAAAAAGCAAAAAGGCTACAATGTGAGCACTCAGGTTGTGGCAACCGGAACAAATGTTGCAACAACAATACAAACCGCATATAATAATAATCCTAACCTAATGTTTGTACAATTGGTTGGAGATTGGGCTGATATTAAATCCCCAACTATTGCTGTAACTACAAGTGCTGACCCATGTGATCCATTTATGGGTGCAGTATCAGGTAGCGATAATTACATTGATATTTCAGTAGGAAGATTTTCGTGTACCAATACTACTGAATTAACAACTCAAATCAATAAAGCTATAGATTACGAAAAAAACCCTGATATGACAGCAGGATGGAGAGAAACATTTATTGGAGTTGCATCAAATGATGGTAGTGGAATTGGCGATGATAGTGAAATTGACTATACACATGTTCAGAGAATTTTCACTAGCAGATTAGATCCATTTACTTACAACACACACCAGCAAAATTATGCTCCTTCTGCATCAGCAGCCACATTGCACAGCCATATCAATGCCGGAGCCTCAACAATAGCTTACTGTGGTCATGGCTCAGAAACAACATTTGTTACTACAGGATATAGCAATACAAATATTAATAGCTTAACCAATGGAAATAAGTTGCCTTTTATCGTTTCTGTTGCATGTGTAAATGGAGCATTCCATACACAAACTTCATGCTTTGCAGAAACTTGGCTTCGTAAATCAGGCGGAGGTGCCGTTGTAACATGGATGTCAACAATTAACCAACCTTGGCAACCACCTCAAAGAGGTCAGGATTATTTCTACGACATTTTAATTGGTGGGTTTAATTATGATACTGATGGTATTTCTCTAACAACAGGATATAACACCTCAGAGCAACGCACACACTGGGGATCAATAGCTGTAAATTCAGCAGTTTTAATGTTAACAGAAAGCTCCGAGCCTGATGATATAGAAACTATCAAAACCTGGACAACTTTTGGAGATGCTTCTTTACAACTAAGAACCGAACAACCAAATAACTTAACATTATCAAATACAGATCCTGAAGTTGGTATTCCTTTCGAAGGAATTGCATATATTGATGGAACTCCTGCCGAAAATGTACTTATTTGTATCTCTGCAGATGACAACTATTACTCAGGATTAACAAATGGTTCCGGAGCATATTCAATTACTCATAGTTTAACAGTTGGCGAAGCTTTATTAGTTGCTACTGCCTTTAACTCAACAACTGTTTACGAAACCACAAGTGTAATTGATGCAGACCCTTGTATGCCGGTTGCAAACCTTATTGGAACTAGTACAGGTAGCTCGGTAACTCTTACTTGGGATGTTCCCAGTGAAGGAAATGTGACAGGTTATAATATTTATCGTGAAGGCTCACTACAAACAACTGTAGCATCAGCGAGTCTTACATACACTCAAAACAGCGTTGCAAACGGCACATACGAATATTGCGTAAAACCAATTTTTGATGGCGTTGAGTGTTATAATGATGTATGTGTTACAGTAGTTGTAAACGACGGAAGCAATAGCTCGTGTGACTCTCCGACAAACCTTGTAATTAACGAAGATAATCCTACAACTCATACTTTGAGTTGGGTAGAACCAGCCGGGTCAAACAATATTTTCGATGATATAGAAGGTCATACAGCTTTCACAATAAATTCTGCAGGCGACGTACCATGGACATTTATCGATGGTGATGGTAGCACAACTTATACGATTGCTGACTATACTTTCACAAACCAAGGTTTAGAAATGGCAACAATTGTTTTTGACCCAACTTTGGTAACAAATACCGGCGGCGATCCTCTAACAGAGACAACAAATGGCGATCCTTTCTCTGCTCATTCAGGCGATCAATTCTTTGCAAGTTTCAATGCTTCAACAGGCACACCTGTGATGCAAACAAACGACTGGATTATTAGCCCTGAACTTGGCTTTGCTGATCCATTTACATTCTCATTTTATGCTCGTAGTGGACACAAAACAGCTTTTGCAGAATCGTTCCGTGTTGCTTACTCTACAACGACAAACACTGAAGCTGCCTTTACAAATATATTGCAAACTGTAAATTCTGCTCCATTTGCTTGGACAGAATATTCATATACCGTTCCTGCAAATGCAAAATATGTTGCAATAAACTGTAACTCAACAGACATGTACTATTTTTGCGTTGACGACATCTACATTGGTGATGGCACAATGCCCGGAGCTGCATTAACAGGATATAATGTTTATTGTGATAATGTTTTCATTGGTTTTACTGATATTCCTAGCTTTATTAATACAGAAGCAGACGAAGATTACCACGAATACTGTATCGAAGCAGTGTATGCCGACAATTGTATTTCTCCTCAGATTTGCGAAACCATTGGAGCTACTGCAGTAACTTACGATATCGTTGCAAGTGCCGGAGCTAACGGAACAATTGCACCTAACGGAACAACTGCCGTAAACGAAGGTAGCAATCAAACCTACAATATCGCCGCAAATTCTTGTTACGAAATTACAGATGTTTTAGTTGACGGCTCAAGTGTTGGCGCTGTTTCGACTTATACTTTTAATGATGTAACTGCTCCTCATACTATCTCTGCAAGCTTTAACCAGATTTCTTACTCTGTTGCCACAACGGCCGGCACCGGCGGAAATATCTCAGCAGCTGCAAGTGTTGATTGTGGAGATAATTTAACATTTACTGTTAATGCTGAATCGTGCTACGAAATTGGAACTGTAACAGTTAACGGAACACCGGTAACTTTAAGTGGAAATAGCTACACAATCAATAATGTTACCGAAAACATTGCAATCAATGCTAGTTTTGATTTAATATCATATTCAGTTGCTGCAAATGCCGGCACCGGCGGAAATATTTCAACTGATGCAACCGTCAATTGCGGAGATGACCTAACATTTGCTGTTAATGCTGAATCGTGCTATGAGGTTGGGACTGTAACAGTAAATGGAACACCTGTCACTTTAAGTGGAAACAGCTATACTGTTAATAATGCAACAGAAAATATTACAATAAATGCATCATTTGATGCCATTGTATATAATGTAACAGAAACAGCTGGAGCAAACGGTTCAATAACTGTTGCTAGTACTGTTAACTGTGGCAATGACCTTGTTATTTCTTTTAATCCTGACGATTGCTACGAAGTTACTTCATGTACAATAAACGGAACACCGGTAACAGTTACTGGTAACTCCTATACTGTTGTTAATGTCTCAGAAAATATTGATATTATTGCCAACTTTGGTATTGCTGCAAACTATGACATTATAGCAAATGCAGGTACTGGTGGTAGTATCGATTTGTCAACTCCTTCTGTCGCATGCGGTGGTGAGGTTACTTTAACAGCTACTCCTGATGTATGTTACGAAATTGGTGTAGTTACTGTAAACGGAACTCCTGTTACTCTTGTTGGAGGCAGCTACACAATTACAAACATTACCGAAGAAATAACAATCTCTGCTACATTTAATCAAATTATGTATGATGTTACAGCTAATGCAGGAACAGGTGGCAATATAGTTGGAGCAGGAACAGAAATTGGTTGTGGCGAAACACTAACTTTCACAGTTGAGCCGGATGCCTGCTACCAAGTAGAAAGCATATTATTAAATGGTAATCCGTTAACAATAACTGGCTCTGTTTACACATTGAATAATATTTCGGACAATGTCAGCATCGAGGCAAGCTTTAGCTTATTGACTTATACAATTTCTGCAAATTCAGGCACAGGAGGCAGCATCTCTCCGCAAGGAAATATAGCTGTGGATTGCGGAGCAGACCAATCATTTACAATTACTCCTGATGCAAATTACGTAATATTAGATGTTCAGGTAAATGGTTTAAGCGTTGGTGCTGTCTCAAATTACGAATTCACAAATATTTCAGATGATGAATCAATCATTGCAATTTTCCAACAGTCAACAGATATTGCAGAGAACCTGAATTCAAATATTTCTGTTTATCCTAACCCTGCTGACAATATGATAACAATTGAATTGAATCGTATCGAAACAAATGCAAGTATTGCAAATATAGTTTCGGTTGACGGCAAAATTGTTAAATCAATTGATATTAACTCAGATAGGACTGTAATTGACATCCGTGATCTTGCATCTGGGGTATATTTTGTTAACATTTCATCGCAAAACGAAAACCTTCAAATGATAAAACTAATAAGAATGTAAACAAATAGCCGATTTTTTTCGAACTGCCTGTTGTAATGACAGGCAGTTTTTTTATCTTAGTACCCAAAATTAAATGAAAATGAAAAATAAATTATTCGCAGTTCTCTTAGCGTTGATGTTTTGTTCATCGGCAAATATTTTTGCATGTACAAATTACTTAGTCACAAAAGGTGCATCAGCAGATGGTTCTACAATGATTAGCTACGCAGCCGACTCACATATCCGTTATGGTGAATTATATTGGAGACCGGCGGGCGAATGGCAAAATGGAGATATGATTACTCTTTATGACCGAGGAACAGCTCAACCTTTGGGTCAAATTCCTCAGCCACAAAAAACATATCAAGTAATCGGCTTTATGAATGAGCATCAGGTAGCAATTGGAGAAACCACTTTTGGTGGACGTAGCGAATTGATGGACAGTCTCGCAATTGTTGATTATGGTAGCTTGATGTTTTTAGCACTACAAAGATCTACAAATGCTCGTGAAGCTATTAAAATAATGTTTGAACTAGTTACTGAATATGGTTACGCCAGCTCAGGCGAATCGTTTTCTATTGCCGACGAAAACGAAGTTTGGATAATGGAGATGATTAGCAAAGGTTGCGAAACTGTATGGGATAAAAAACAAAAGAAATTCATCAATAGAAATAAAGGCGCAGTTTGGGTTGCGATAAGAATTCCTGATGGTTATGTCTCTGCACATG
>RZYX01000244.1 GCA_009930155.1 Clostridia bacterium
CTCGTATATGGCATTGGTTCCTATTATTCAACGTCCTTTTATGAGACTTTTAACTACTCAAAAAGAGCGATTGATACGAATGAAACCACCAAGAGTAGTATCATCAACAGAGAAAATTATTTTCCCTATTGTTGGTCTACTACTAACCTGCTTTCTTGTTCCTTCAGGTTTACCATTACTTGGCATGTTATTCTTCGGAAATTTATTAAAAGAAAGCGGTGTAACACGTCGTTTGGCAGAAACCGCAAGAGGACCACTTATCGACACAATAACCATTTTATTAGGCATTACTGTTGGTGCTTCAACACAGGCAACACAATTTCTCACAGTAAACTCCATCAAAATTTTTGGTTTAGGGGCTTTGTCGTTTGTTATAGCAACTTGCGCAGGAATCCTCTTTGTGAAATTTTTTAATTTATTTCTTAAACAAGGTAATAAAATTAATCCACTCATTGGAAATTCTGGTGTATCGGCAGTTCCTGATTCTGCACGTATTTCACAAACTGTTGGATTGGAGTATGACCCCACCAACTATTTGTTGATGCACGCAATGGGACCAAATGTAGCCGGTGTAATCGGCTCTGCAGTTGCTGCAGGTATTCTTTTGGGATTCTTAGGTTAATATCTTAATTCCTACATATAAAAAAAGCGGCTTTCGGGCCGCTTTTTTTATATGTAGGAATTAATTAAAAAACCTTATTTCGTGCTACAGTGGCAACAAAATCTTTCAAATAAAAAGGCTCAAAATAGGCAACATCCTTAAATTCTCCTTTAATAAAAGCATCTTCAGCCAATAAAGCCATATCTTCCGCCAATGGATAAATCTGATCCATAAACATAGCATTGGGATGTGTAATTACAGTCTTACACTTTTCGGCTCCATTTCCAAAAAAGCAGACAGGACCCTTATTCAAAAATTCTTCGTAAGTTTCTGGTGTTATAATATCAGCAGCAGTCTCACGACAAGTAGTCAATTCCCTATCAAATATGGATGCATATACCTCCATACGCCGGGCATCCAACATCGCACAATACAGAGTTTCATTCGCTTTATTATTTAATGAAATGGCTTTTGATGCGATTATTTTAAGTGTGGGAACCGCTATTAAAGGTATTCCATAGCCAAAACAAAGGCCTTTCGCCATAGATACTCCAATACGTAAACCGGTATAAGATCCGGGCCCACTACTTACAGCTACTGCATCTAATTTTAATTCATTATTTTTAATGAACTCCAAAGTCTCTGCAACAAAAGTTCCTAAAAGAACAGAATGAGAAGGACCTTCGGTTGATTTGTTGGCAAATATAACATTACCTTCTTGACACAAGGCTGTTGAACAAACGGAAGTCGAAGTCTCGATATTTAAAATATATGACATAATTACTAGTTTTAAAGTGCAAAATTACATTTTTATACAGTATAACAATCATTGTTAGAAATAAAAAGTAACTTTGCACAAAGTTTAAGAACTATGATACAATCTATGACTGGGTTTGGCAAAGTTACAGCCGAACTTCCTTCCAAAAAAGTAACTGTAGAAGTGAAAGCACTTAACAGCAAACAGCTGGATCTTTCCACTCGTATTCCTGGAATTTATAAGGACAAAGAAATGGCGGTACGAAGTTTATTGCTTCAGGAAGTGGAACGTGGAAAAGTGGACTTCTCTATCTTCATTGAATATATTGGTAAAGATACTCCAACACAAATAAATCTTGCTGCAATTGAAAGTTACTATAATCAGATCAAAGACGTTTCTGAGAAACTAAATATTCCGGTTCCGGCTGATTGGTTCACAACTTTATTACGTTTGCCTGAAGCAATCAAATCAGACATTGCTGAAGTTGATGAAAGCGAATGGGAGTTAGTGATGAAAACAATTAAAGAAGCAATCAAGCATCTTAAGGAATTCCGGCTACAAGAAGGAGCCATGCTTCAGAAATTATTTGAACAAAAAATAGGAAACATTGCTTCTTTACTGGATCGTATTGGTGAATTCGATGCAGAGCGTATTGAAAAAATAAAAACTCGTATCAGTGAGAGTATTGCTAAATTAAACGGAGTTGAAATAGACAACAACAGGTTTGAGCAAGAAATGATATATTAC
>RZYX01000245.1 GCA_009930155.1 Clostridia bacterium
ATTTCGCCTTCCCGTAGTTACTTCCTGTGGTGATTTCACTACGGATTATTGGGTGGCGGCTCGTTCCTTGCATTTCAGCTTGGAGTCGGCAATTAGTTTCTCCCCATAACGAAATAATTACCCTAGTCTTCAACACACACCACCTGTGTTTTTGACTCGTGTTGCGGGTCTTGGATTTGCACCAAGTCTTGGTGGTTATGAGCAACCAGTGCTACTATTACACTTACCCGCCTAAGTTCAGTTGTGGGGTTTCATAGCAAACCTTATTCCGCAACTGCGTGCACCCATAAGGGTATTTTCTTGCATAACATACCGCACGAAGCTGTTATGCAATATCCACAACAGGTCTATGCCCCACCGTGGAAAATATAGCGAATATGGGAGTTGCACCCATATCCGAGAGCTATCCTCTCTGTTTTACTATTAAAACTAATTCGCTATGTGGTTGTGATAGAGACAACCACCCCAAACAAAACATCATTTATTCCATAAGCGTGTGTATGCTGTTTGATATGTATATTATACACCAAAAACAACAAGAAATCAACCCTTGTTTTTTTATTCCCAAGATTAAAGACTAATAGAAATTGTTTTTATTGTGAAAATCAATCGCTTTTTCTGGTGTCGTATATCTTTTTGAGACATAGCGAATAGTGCAGTCAACTTGTATTTCTGCGTTGTCTGTTTTTTCGCAACCAACAATTTCCCAAGTAGAGTTTAGGAATTGCCCAATACCATAAGCGGTGCTGTTTGGGTTTTGTGCTGTGTTTTTCCACTGGCTTTCTCTTTCAATTAAATCCTCAAAGAAAAACCATTGCTCACTTCCCCAAGTTTGTAATACCTTTTCAAAGGCATAGACCCTTATGTCTTGGTATTTTATATATAGTGGTTCGGCGATTACCTTTACTGGTAGCAGGGAGATAAATGCACAAAGAACCGCTATTTTAACTAATAATTTCATATTTTAAGGGGTTTTGCTCCCCTAAAACCAATGTCTGTAAATCGGATATATATATTATACCACCTTTTTGTCTTGTTTAGAACTAGACAAAATGAAAAAGTGTGGTATAATAAAAACCCCATTTCTGAGGTTTTTATGTTCACCTCTCTGTCGTTAGACGATAAGAGAAGTTATTTTTCTAAACCGAATGACCTTAATTATACCTAAATAAATTTATTATGTGTATTTAAGGGTTCGGGTTTTAGACTAATCTACCCAACTTGCCCATTTCTGTAAGGCTAGTAGTAAGCCAGATATACCACCGAAAACCAGTGCCATAGCTAAGCTGTTTAATATAGGCAAGAAGCCTGTCCAATCTACTGGAGCAACGAGTGGAACTGCAACCATAGAAGTAACAGCACCAGCAACGAAACCTTTTGCAAATCTTGTTAAAATTGATTTTGTTTTTTGAGACATAGTATTTTAGTTAGTTAATAATAATAATTATAACATTATGCTAATAATTTAGCAACAGTTTTTTGTCCAACAATTCCATCGGCGACTAACCCATTTTCTTTTTGAAAGTTTTTAACTGCTCTTTCTGTTTGTCTTCCGAATATACCATCGGCGTTTAGGCTTAATAGTTTTTGTAAGTTTTTAACATCTTCCCCACGACTTCCGTATCTTAGTATTCTAGTAAACATACTTTGAGTTTCTTCGTGGTCGTTAGGTAAGTCGTTTACATAAGCACAAAATGTCATCCTTTTTAGATAGTCTTCTGGTATAAACCTTAATCCTCCTTCTGTGGAATTGTGTAGCCCCCAAGAGTCCTGAATAAACAAACCTCTTTTTCCGTTGAGTATTCCATAGTCAATAGCAGTAACGGAGTGGTGAACCATATCGTAATTTGATTTTGATAATTCTGGGATAGCAGTCCACTCTTTTCTTGGAAACATAAACCAGACCATTAAAGGTTTTGCTACTCCATTTTTTCTACCACTTTCCATTATTGTAGCAATTTGGTCTAAGGTAAATGGTAACTGATAGTAGTCTTTAATCTTAAATATCTTGGCAATTTCTTCGTCTGATATTTTTCTGTCAATGCTGTTCATCTCTACCTCGTTTTGTTTTTGCGAAGGTATAAGAGCTTCTAGTG
>RZYX01000012.1 GCA_009930155.1 Clostridia bacterium
TTTCTGCATGGCATAAAAATTCCCCCTATTGTAGTTATTTAATTCTACAATAGAGGGTCCTTTTTATTCAACGTCCGTTTTTCAGGGGGCTGTTCAATTATATGCGGCCCTTTTTTTATTTATTTTATAATCTTAAGTAACTGCGTAAAATGGCAATCTAAAAAATATCTTTATTTAAGTTTTTCTGGTGGATCTGTTGCTTGTATAGCACTAACATAGGAAGATCCGTCCTTAGTACGAAGTGTAATCTTAACATACTTACTTGCGTCTGGTTCAACCATGTCACCATTTTCATCTTGCTTCCACTCAGAGCCAGAAATATATCCAACTGTAAGAACTACTGCACTGCTCTTCTTTTCTATATCAACAACTTTTGGTGTATATGTATTTTCCATTCCAAAAACAGGAATTTTATATGCCGACATTGTTTTATCATACTCAAACTGATATTCACTTCCGATTACTGTTTGATGTACAATCTTTACATCTGTCCCAAACATTTTTGAAAACTGACTTTCAACATCCTTTTGGGGAATCAGGAGCTTCTCTTCAAAATACTCATACTTATCAGTTTCAACATTCTTTTTTATAAGTGACCATATGGTAGCGTCTAAAAGCTGACCCATATTAGCCTGTGTTATATCATCAAATGTATCTGGGTCATTCATGACTATTGGAAGTAAAAATGACTCATAACTTTTTTTCTGCTTGCTATTTTCAGTGATTTTTTGTATTCCCTCTGTTCCAAGCAAAACAAGAAAAACCAACCCAACTACCGCAAGAAGAACTATGACAAGCCCCAGCGGAAATGCCCATTTATTTTTCTTTCCTGATTTTGTCATTTAATCTGTTCCCCCTTATCTTATCTGACCATTGCCATAAATTGTATATTTTACAGTTGTAAGCTCAGGAAGTCCAAGCGGACCTCTAGAATGAAGCTTTTGAGTAGAAATTCCGATTTCTGCACCAAACCCAAATTCTCCACCATCTGTAAATCTTGTTGATGCATTTACATAAACAGCAGCGGCATCAACCTGATTTAAAAATTTTTGTGATGCTTCATAACTGTCTGTTACTATACATTCGCTATGCCCTGTACCATATGTTGCAATGTGGTCAATAGCTTCATCCACACTTGAAACAACCTTACACGAAATTAAATAGTCAAGGTATTCCTTGCCCCAATCTTCATCAGTTGCTGGAACAGCATCAGGCAAGATTTCACAAGTTATTTCATCTCCCCGTATCTGAACTGCCTTTTCCTTAAGCCTTTCGTAAATTGCAATTAGTGCAACCTCAGCAATATCATTGTGAACCAACAAACTTTCACAAGCATTGCAAACAGATGGACGGGATGTTTTTGCATTAAACACTATATTTGCCGCCATATCAATATCAGCAGCGGCATCGACATAAACATGGCAATTGCCAACTCCTGTTTCAATAACAGGCACTGTAGAATTCTCTACAACTGACTTAATAAGTCCTGCTCCACCTCTTGGAATAAGCACATCTACATATTTGTTAAGCTTCATAAGCTCGTTTGCTGTTTCCCTGCTTGTATCTTGAATAAGCTGTATGCAATCCTGCGGTAAACCTATTGATGCAATTGCATCACGCATTACACTTGCTATCATTTTGTTTGAATTAATTGCCTCTTTACCACCACGAAGAATTACAGCATTGCCTGATTTAAGACAAAGTGCCGCCGCATCTGCCGTTACATTTGGACGAGCTTCATATATAACTGCAATCACTCCAAGCGGAACGCTAACTTTTACAATCTTCATACCGCTACTGTTTACTGTGCCCCCAAGAGTTCTTCCCACTGGGTCTGGTAGTGCAATAATATCCTCAACGCTGCTTGCTATTGCATCAATTCTTTTTTTATCAAGTGCGAGTCTGTCAAGAAACGATTCGCTAAAGCCCAAACGACTTCCATTTTCCAAATCCTTTTTATTCTCTTCAATTATTGTTTGAGAATTATCTCTCAAAGCATTGGCAATCGCCTGTAATGCGTTGTTTTTTTGACTTGTGGAGGCTGTTGCAAGCGCTCGTTTACCAACTACTGACTGCTCTCCCATATCTTGTAAAGTCAATTCACTTTACCCCCTTGATTTAAAAAATGTGCCTATCTGTCTTCCTTCAAGCACTTTATATATGTCCTGTGGTGTTGCTCCGTTCATTACAATGGTGTCAATCCCTGCCTGTGTTGCAATTTGTGCTGCATGAAGCTTTGTTACCATCCCGCCTGTGCCACGGTTTGAGCCACTGCCACCTGCCGCTTTTAGCAACTCATCATCAATAACATCAACAACCGAAATAAGCTTTGCATTTTCATCCAGATTCGGGTCTGCATCATAAAGCCCGTCAGCATCTGTAAGTATTATAAGTGTATCTGCTTTGATAAGCTTTGCAACAATTGCAGAAAGCGTATCATTGTCACCATAAACTATTTCATCAACAGCCACACTATCATTCTCATTAATTATCGGTACAGCACCGTATTCAAAAAGCTTTTCAAAGGCATTTGTGAGATTTTCACGCCTGTTAGGGTCATCCACATCATCCTTCGTTATAAGCAATTGACCTATTGTGTGCCCATATTCACCAAAGAACTTATCGTACATAAACATAAGCTCACACTGGCCAACGGTTGCGGCCGCTTGCCTTCCCTGTGTATCTGTTGGCCTCTCTCGAAGACCTAATTTACCAACTCCAACTCCAATTGCACCAGAAGTTACGAGAGCTACCTCAATACCCGAATTGACAAGGTCAGATAATACGCTTGAAAGCTTTGCAACTCTACGAATGTTCATTTTCCCTGTTTCATAAGTTAGAGTAGAGGTGCCGACCTTGACAACAATTCTCTTAATTTCCTTTAAAACCGCCATCAAAAAGAACTCCTTCAATAAATAAATAAAATAACAATATAAATAAAACACTAACAACAATTGCAAGATTTACAATCACAATTAATTGCACAAAATCAGTATAATAATTGGCTTTCAATTATTATACAATGTCTGCTTTGTAACATTGTATAATCCGCACATTGCCGATAGGCAGTGCATAAAATCAGTATAATAATTGGCTTTCAATTATTATACCATATAGAAAAAGACCATACAATAAAAAAAATGCAGGGAATGCAAAAGCACCCCTGCAAAAGTTAATCATAAAAACTAACGTCTTCTATCGTTTCTATTAAAATCTCTATTCTGTGGACGACGAGCAGGAGGAGCATCTGAAATTGTATTTTCAGGAACAAGACCTTCAACCTCTATAAGAGCATCTCTTCTGGAAAGATTAAGTCTTCCTTGTTCGTCAGTTGCAAGTACCTTTACGATAACCTCATCACCAACATTTACACAATCCTCAACCTTCTCAGTACGTTTAACATCAAGACGGCTTATATGAACAAGTCCTTCTTTACCAGGAGCAATTTCAACAAATGCACCAAAAGTCATAATTCTTGTAACTATACCCTTATAAATTGAGCCTGGCTCTGGATCATTTGCGATAGTCTCAACCATCATAAGTGCACGCTTTGCATCTTCAATGTCAATTGCAGAGATAAAGATTGTTCCATCTTCCTCAACATCAACCTTACAGTTGCACTCTGCACAAATCTTTTGAATAACCTTACCTTGCTTACCAATAACTCCGCTGATTTTGTCAACAGGTATCTTAATTGTAAGCATCTTTGGAGCATATTTTGAAAGTTCTTCACGAGGCTTTGAAATTGCTGGAAGCATAACCTCATCAAGTATATAATCTCTTGCCTTATGTGTCTTTTCAAGGGCCTCTTTTATGATTGCTGGAGTAAGTCCGTCAACCTTAAGATCCATCTGGATTGCTGTTATACCTTCTTTAGTACCTGCAACCTTAAAGTCCATATCGCCAAAGAAATCTTCAAGTCCCTGAATATCAACCATTGTCATAAAACGGTCGCCTTCTGTAACAAGTCCACATGAAATACCTGCAACGGGAGCTTTAATTGGAACTCCAGCAGCCATAAGTGAAAGAGTTGATGCACAAATTGAACCTTGTGATGTTGAACCGTTTGAGGAAACAACCTCTGATACAAGACGCAATGCATATGGGAACTCTGCAACTGATGGAATAACTGGAAGTAATGCTTTCTCTGCCAATGCGCCATGTCCAACTTCTCTTCTACCTGGACCTCTGCTTGGCCTTGTTTCTCCAACTGAATATGATGGGAAATTATACTGATGCATGTAACGCTTATTGCTTTCATCATCAATTCCGTCGAGCATCTGTGCAGCACTTACAGGACCAAGAGTTGTAATTGTAAGAACCTGAGTTTGTCCTCTTGTGAAAAGACCAGAACCGTGAACTCTGCTGAGCAAATCAACTTCTGCTGCGAGTGGACGAATTTCGTCTATTCCTCTGCCATCAACACGCTTGCCATCATCAAGAAGCCAGCGGCGAACAACATACTTTTGAAGCTTATAAAGGCACTCATCAATCTTGCCTATTTCCTCTGAATACTGCTCATCAAACTTAGCGTGAACAGCCTCATATATTGGTTTGAGTCTCTCATCACGAATTCTTTTATCGTCTGTATCAAGAGCTACTCTAATATCATCAATTATAAAAGCCTTAATAGCTTCATACATTGCTGGGTCTGGATCGTTTGATGGGAACTCAATTTTCTCACGACCAACTTGAGCCTTGATGTCATTGATGAAAGCAACAATCTTTTTATTTTCCTCATGAGCAGCCATAATGCCGTTGTACATATCTTCATCAGATACTTCGTTAGCAGAAGCCTCAATCATTGCTACAAGTCCGTCTGTTGATGCTACTGTTACAGCCATTTTAGAAACTTCTCTTTGTTCTGCTGTTGGGTTAATTACAAACTCACCATCAACAAGTCCTACTGAAACGCCACTAATTGGACCGTTCCATGGAATCGATGAAATTGAGATTGCGATTGAAACACCAATCATCGCTGTGATTTCTGGTGAGCAATCAGGGTCAACTGACATAACAGTTGCAACAATTCCTACATCATTTCTCATATCTTTTGGGAAAAGAGGACGAATAGGACGGTCAATAAGTCTTGATGCAAGAACTGCCTTATCACTTGGTCTGCCTTCTCTTCTCTGGAATGAGCCTGGGATTTTACCAACTGCATAAAGCTTTTCTTCAAAATCAACTGAAAGAGGAAGGAAATCTATACCATCTCTTGGTTTTGCTGACATTGTAGCATTACAAAGAACTTCTGTTTCGCCGTAACGGACAAGACAAGAACCTCCTGCAAGCTGTGCCAATTTACCTGTTTCTACAATAAGTGGACGACCTGCTAAAACTGTTTTAAACTTTCTGAAATTTTCAAACATTAATTATACCTCATCTTAAAAAATTTATTTCCACGGGAGGAGCAGGTTTAGCAATAAATAAAAAGTTTGAAAGTCTTATTAATCAAGCCCTTTATTCACTGCTAAATTCCTTAACTCGTCCCGATTGGATTCACTTAAAAAAAGCGTGTAAATGCTAATGTAGGCAGACGCAAGAAAAACCCACGCCTGCCCATTTGTTATTACTTACGAATTCCAAGCTTTGCAATAGTTGCACGATATCTTTCGATATCTTTATTTGCAAGGTAATTAAGAAGGTTGCGTCTGTGTCCAACCATCTTGAGAAGACCTCTTCTTGAGTGATGATCCTTCTTGTGAGTTTTCAGATGCTCTGTAAGGTCGTTAATTCTCTTTGTAAGAATAGCGATTTGAACTTCTGGAGAACCAGTATCACCCTCATGTGTAGCATTCTCTGTAATTACTACATTCTTTTCTGCGTTTGTCATTATTCTTTCACCTCATTAATTTTTTATCTGTGCTTATGCCAAAATCACAGGAGAGGGTAGGCGAACACCCAAATGGGTTTACTCCCTTTTCCGTGACAAAGGTCACACAGCTCATGTATTGTACCATATTTTTTTAAAAATGTAAAGTGTATATTAAGACTATGATTATATTATTATTGCCCGCTTTTGTTGCATTTTAAATATCTTTTTTGAAACATCTACATCTTTTTCTATTTGCTCACAAAGGAACTTAAGACTTTCAAATTTTTGCTCTTTGCGTAAATATCCAAGCAACCCAATCTCAATCGACTGGCCATAAAGATCCCCTGAAAAATCAATAATAAATGTTTCGCTACCTAGCACACCAGTGCCGATGGTTGGACGCACTCCTATGTTTGTAACTGATGCATATATTTTTCCATCAATTATTGTTTGGCTGGCATATACTCCATGCTTTGGAATGGTCATATTCTCATCTAAAATTTGATTTATTGTGGGAGTTCCAAGGATTCTGCCCCTTTTATCCCCGTCTATTACAACTGATTTATAAGAAAATTTACGTGCTAGCATATCATTTACTTGCTCTATTCTTCCTGCTTCCAGTGCTTTTCTGATACGGGTAGAACTTACTGCCTCACCCATGTACTCTGCAGGTGGAGAAACGCTAAGTTTAACTCCATTAGCATCACAAATCTCTTTAAGTTTTTTTGTATCTCCACTTGCGTTTTTTCCAAAATGATAGTTGTATCCACAACAAATGCCCTTTGCATTAAACTGATTTAAAAGAACTGTTTCAAAAAACTCCTGAGCACTCATACCCTTTATATAATTAAAATCGATGGTTCTTATCTGCGATTGTGTTTCTCTAAACAATCTTTCTTTTATCTCGCCACTAACTAGTTCTGAAGGAGCTTTTCCTCGCAATGCTTTAAGCGAATGCTCAGAAAAAGTCAAAATGCATGGAACAGCACCAAGTTGCTTTGCCATTTCTACTGCGGATTTTATTACCGTTCTATGACCTATATGTAATCCATCAAAATTACCAAGAGCAATAACACTCCCATTTTCAAAACCACTGTTTAAAGTCATTTTTATCCCTCTGCTTTAACTTAATAATTTCAAGCAATATTATATCTTTTATTTCAATATATATTTAAAATTCATAAGTTTTCCTTGTTTTTATATATAATCCTGTTAGTTTGCTATCTACACTATTATTTAATTCATCTGGGAACAAACACTCTTTTTACAGAAAGCTCTAATGCTTCTTCCTTTATCTCTCCAACACCCAAAAACTCTTTTTCAGGCGAATAAACCCTGTAAAGTCCAATTGCTTTACACTCGCCTATTCTGTCTATTGCAAGTGCTCCACCGTTTGAAAACCTTTTTGCCTGTGCATCTGTAACCACAAGTTCACCATAGGCTGCAAGTGTACTATCTACGCTCTTTATTGTTTCTTCTAATCTTCCACTTTGCACAATTTCTTCAAGCTGTTCAAGCGTTACACAATCATCAAGTGAAAATCCGTTTGCACTTGTCCTGTAAAGCTGTGTCATAACTGCACCACAACCAAGTTTCTCTCCAATATCTGATATCAAGGTGCGTACATAAGTACCCGCAGAGCATTCAACATCTATTTCATACTCATAATTTTCATCATCCGCACTCAAAAGTTCAAGCTTATATATTGTTGTTGGACGCTTTTCACGCTCAACCTCTATACCCTTGCGTGCAAGCTCATAAAGCCTAACGCCATCCTTTGAAATTGCCGAATACATTGGTGGAAGTTGCATTATCTCTCCCCTAAAGCTGTCAAGTGCAGATAGCACATCATCTTTAGTTGATACAACTTCACTCGTGCTCTTAATCTTGCCTGTTATATCAAGTGTATCCGTAGTGATACCAAGCTTGAATTTTGCACGATATCCCTTTTGAGAAGATGGCAACAACTCTAAAAATCTTGTTGCACCGCCAAGCATAATAGGAAGAACTCCAGTTGCCATAGGATCAAGTGTGCCTGTATGGCCTGCCTTTTTTTCTCCAACTATTCTTCTTGTTTTTGCAACAGCAAGAAACGAAGTTATGCCCTGTGGCTTGTTAAGACAGATGATTCCCGTCATTCTTTTACCTCTATTCTACACAAGCTTCCTTAATTGCTGTGCCTACATGATTAAGCAACACTTCCATTGCCTGCTCATACGGAAGTCTTAGTTCACATCCAGCGGCTCTTTTATGTCCTCCACCATTCATCTTTGCACAAATTTCTGCTGCATCAACAGGTGAATGTGTGCGAACTGAAATTTTATATGTTCCGTCTGATTTCTCCCGCATTGTTACGCCAACCAAAACACCCTCTACCTGCCTTGCAAGTGCAGATATAGCTTCAGTCTCGTTTTCGTTTACGCCACTATCTTTAAACATTTTTTGTGTGAGAATTACAACCGCACATTTTTCATCAAAGTGCATCTGCATTCCCTCTATACTAAGCCTAAGTAATTTAAGATAACTTAATTTTTTTGATTCAAACATAAGACAATTTATATATCCGCTTTTTGCCCCTGCATCTATCACTTCTGCCGCTATTTTATGTGTGTTTGCCGTTGCATTTGAATAGCGGAAACAACCCGTGTCCGTCGAAAGCCCTGTATAAATACAATTAGCTATATCAACATCTATTTGCACTTCAAGTTTGCAAATAATTCTATAAACTACCTCTGCTGCTGCTGCATCGTCTTCACAAAGGCAAGTTTTCTTAGCATACATAATATTTGAACTGTGATGGTCAATACATAAATCAACTCGACTACCATACAGCCTCTCAAAATCATCTCCAAGAAGCTTTGTATCTGCAACATCTACAGCTACTATAAATGACGGTTCAAACTCAAGCTTTTCAAGGTCTTTTAACATATAGTCGTACTTTTTTGGAATAATGTCAGAGCATTCAACCCTAGCCTTTTTTCCAAGCTTTAGCAATGCTCTGCAAAGAGCATACGCACTACCTAGCGTATCTCCATCCGGATGCTTATGTGCAAGGATAAGAATATCATCCTTTTGAAGCAGCAAAGTTGCTGCTTCGTTTGTGTCAATATGCATCAGAGTTTCCCCCTGTTATATCTTTTAACTTTTCAACAATCTCCATGCCATGCTCTATTGAATCATCTGCAACAAATTTAAGCTCTGGAGTTTTACGAAGATGCAAATTTTTTCCAATCTCACGGCGAATGTAACCCGTTGCTGATGTAAGGCCTTTAACGGCAGTCTTTGCCTCTTCAATTCCTTGCATATCGCTTATATAAATTTTTGCATACGAAAGGTCATTGCTGACCTCCACACGAACAACCGTAAGCAAGCGACCCTGTACTCTTGGGTCTTTTATTTCTTTCATAACAGCAATAATTTCACGCTTAATATCTTCTGATGTTCTATCAATCCTGTATCCAGCCATAATATCTCTTCCGTTTCATTCTTGATTTAATTTATGATTTATTATTTGTGCAAGATAAGCTCTGAAAACAACTAAATAATGTAACACATTCATATGATTGACATTAAATAGTTATACAAAGAAAGGGTTACAAAAGCACGCATAATGAATGATTTTTGCGTAAAACAACCTCTGATAACGATTGAGCAAGAGAACATATCTGCATATGTGAAAAATACACAAGAGCGATTAAGAGGAAGTGTTATACAAAAGAGCCACCTCAAAATTAGTCTGGTCTATATTCCTCAATAATAAATGCCTCAAAGATGTCGCCCGCTTTTACATCGTTGAACTTTTGAAGTCCTATTCCGCACTCATAACCTGATGCAACTTCTTTTGCGTCATCCTTGAAACGACGAAGAGAAGAAATCTCGTCTTCTGTTATAACTATACCATCACGAACAAGTCTTATTTTTGCATTTCTTGCAATTTTACCCTCAAGAACATAAGAGCCTGCAATTGTACCTGCACTTGAGATTTTGAAAACATCTCTAACTTCTGCACGGCCAAGCTGAACTTCCCTGAACTGTGGTGCAAGCATGCCCTTGATAGCTGATTGAATTTCACCAATGCAATCATAAATTATGCGATACATACGAAGTTCAACACCATCACGCTCTGCTTGTACTACAGCAACAGGGTCTGGACGAACATTAAATCCAATTACAATAGCGTTTGACGCATTTGCAAGCATTACATCAGACTCGCTAATTGCACCAACACCGCCATGAATAACTCTTACTCTTACCTCTTCATTTGAAAGTTCTTCAAGGCTTTGTCTAACTGCCTCAACCGAACCCTGAACATCTGCCTTAACTATAATATTAAGGTCTTGGAGTTCACCCTCCTGAAGTGATGAAAAGAGATTATCAAGAGTAACTTTTTGATATGATTTAAATTGTTCTTCCTTAAGATACTGTTTGCGTTGGTCTACAAGTTCACGAGCAAGTTTTTCGTCTGAAACTGCATCAAACAAATCGCCTGCCTGTGGTGCTTCTGCAAGTCCCATAATTTCAACAGGTACTGATGGACCTGCCTCGTCTACCTTTTGTCCTCTATCGTCTGTCATAACACGAACACGGCCAACAGATGTTCCTGCAACAATTATATCACCCGAGCGAAGTGTACCATTTTGAACAAGAAGGCTTGCTATTGGACCTCTACCCTTATCAAGTCTTGCTTCAATTACAATACCCTTTGCTGCTCTTTGTGGGTTTGACTTGAGTTCTTTCATCTCTGCTACGAGCAGAACAGACTCAAGTAATTTATCTATATTCATACGCTGCTTTGCCGAAACAGGAACGCAAATTGTATCGCCGCCCCACTCTTCAGGAATAAGCTCATATTCTGTAAGCTGTTGCATTATTTTATCTGCTGTTGCACCTGGTTTATCCATCTTGTTTATTGCAACAATAATATTTACCCCAGCTGCTTTTGCGTGGTTAATTGCTTCTATTGTCTGAGGCATTATTCCATCCTCTGCAGCAACAACAAGAATTGCAATATCCGTTGCCTGTGCACCACGAGCACGCATTGATGTAAATGCAGCATGACCTGGTGTGTCAAGGAATGTAAGCTCTTGACCGTCCAAATCAACTCTGTAAGCACCGATGTGCTGTGTAATTCCACCCGCCTCTGTATCTGTTACCGATGTGTTTCTGATTGCATCAAGAAGTGATGTTTTACCGTGGTCAACATGGCCCATAACAACAACAACGGGGCTACGAGGAACAAGGTTGTTTTCATCATCTTCACTATAATCTATTATTCTATCTTCAATTGTTACAACTACTTCTCTTTCAACTTTTGCACCAAGCTCTGTTGCAACTATTTCTGCTGTATCAAAATCAATTATCTCATTAACTGTTGCCATAACGCCGAGCACGAACAGCTTTTTTATAACCTCTGCCGATGTTCTTTTTAGCATTGCTGCAAGCTCTCCAACAGAAATTTCCTCAGGAACTGTTATAATGAGCTGTGGCTTCTTTGCTCTTTCAGCCGCAATTCTTTTAAGACGATCTGCTTCACTCTCGCGACGACGAGAACGCATACCCTGCCTTCTATATTGCTGTGATTTTTGCTTAAGCTTCTGCTTATTTGTTATCTGATCGCTCTTTCCCTTTGGTGTATTAGAAACATTTGCAGGAGCAATCTTCTCGTATCTTTCGTTATATTTATCAAGCTCAACATGGCCTGAACGAGTATCAACAGTTCTTGCTTCACCCTTTGTTCTTGCCTGAGCTGGCTTTTGTTCTGCCTTTGGCTCTGCCTTTTTAAAGGGTTGTGTGTTTGATTGACCTTGTGCCTGTTTTGGATTTGCAGGCTGGTCTTTTTTATTGTCATTTGAATTGTTTGCTGTATCTTTTGATTGAGGTGCTGTTTTATTGCCCGTAGCATTTTGAGCCTCTGCTTTTTTCTCTTCTTTAACCTGTGGTTCATTTGATTTATTAGTTTTAAAATACTCATCAAAACTATCAACCTGATTACTCTGTGTAAAGTGTTCAAAAACTATGTTAAGCTCTTCATCCTCAAGAACTGTCATATGCTTTTTAGGTTCCTCAAAATATTTTGCAAGCAAATCAACAACATCTTTACTTGGCTTGTCAAAATCCTTTGACACCTCATGTACTCTATATTTTATTACCATCAATCATTGTCCTCCCCATGTTGTAATTCATTAAGCTCTGTAAGCTTTCTTGCAAAGCCCTTATCGTTTATTGTTATTACCGCTGCCCTTGAGCCTATCGCCATTTGTATCTGTTCCATTGAATAGTCAAGATATATTAGTGGAACATTTCTATCTTCAAAAGTAACTGTTGATTCAAACTCTTTTTTTAGTCTTGGCGATGCATCTGAACTCAAAAAGCATAATTTTGCTTTATTTTTTGATATTGAGTTAAATGCGCCATCATGACCTGCACTGAGCATTTGTGCCTTTTTGCACAATCCCAGCATATTCAAAAACTTGTCATTCATTTCGCGCTAATTCCTCCTCTATAACATCAAAAATTTCGCTGGGAATTTTGCATGCAAATTCTCTTTCGAATCTTCTCGATTTTCGTGCTTTTTCCATACACTCAAGATTTTTGCAAACATAGGCTCCCCTGCCAGCTTTTTTTCCTGTCAGGTCAAGTGAAATTTCACCCTCTTTGTTTTTTACAACTCTTACGAGCTCCTTTTTGGGTTTCATTTCCATACAGCCATTGCATCTTCTAAGTGACACTTTTTTTTGCATGTTTCCAGCTCCCATCCATATGCTTTAAAAACTTTTATTAGACTTCCTCTGAAGATATTTCCTCTTGGGAAACTTCCTCTAAAGGAACTTCTTCTAAAGAACTTTCTTCTAAAGAGCTTTTCTCTGGAGGAACTTCATAAAATCCGCTTTCTGGATTTATATCTATCTTCCAACCTGTAAGCTTTGCTGCAAGCCTTGCATTTTGGCCCTTGTTACCAATTGCAAGAGAAAGTTGTGTGTCAGGAACAACTACATGACAAGCTCTTTCATTCTCCTCATCAATGTCAACACGAACAACATCGGAAGGGGCAAGTGCCGACGCAATGAACTGTGCAGGATCCTCTGAATATGGAACTATATCAATCTTTTCTCCACCAAGCATGTCAACAACCTTGCTAACTCTTGCACCTCTAGGTCCTATGCAAGCACCAACTGGGTCAACATTCTCATCAGAACTGAAAACTGCAATCTTTGTGCGTGAGCCTGCTTCTCTTGAAACTGCCTTTATTTCAACAGTGCCATCATATATTTCTGGCACTTCTGTTTCAAACAATCTTTTTACAAGTCCTGGATGTGTGCGTGAAATCATTGCCTTTGGACCTTTTTCTGTATCACGAACATCAACAACATAAACCTTAATAAGGTCGCCGTCTTTAAGAACTTCATCCGGAATCTGCTCACTCTTTGGAAGCAATGTTTCTGACTTGCCAATTTCAAGTGTTGCATTGCCTGTTCTTTTATCAATGCTTTGAACCCTTGCTGTTATTATTTCCTGATTATGGCTCTGAAATTCCTGCATCAATTGGCCACGCTCTGCATCACGAATACCTTGACGGATAACATGCTTTGCAGTTTGTGCTGCTATTCTACCAAAATCCTTTGTTTCAAGGGGAATTTCGACTATGTCACCAGGCTTTGCTGTTTCCTTATATTTCTTTGCTGTTTCCACAAGGATATCAGTGTCTTCGTCTAAAATCTCTTCAACAACATTTTTGCGAAGAGCAACATTCATCTCAAACTTTTCTGGATTTATGTCGCAAAACACAACATCCTTGCCGTTGTACATGCGTCTAACAGCTACAACCATAGCATTTTGTATTTTTTCATAAAGATATTCTGCTGGAATACCTCTTTCTTTTTCCATCATTTTTACCGCTTCAAAAAATTCTTCGTTCATTTTTACAAGTCATCCTTTCGTACGATTATATTAATAATCAATTATCAGAAATATCAAAATCATCTAGTCGAACCCATGATGTATCTTTTTTATCAAAGCTTTTTTCTTCTCCGTCTTCAAGAACCATTATTATTTGACCATTACCGAAACCTTTTAATGTTCCATTAAACTCTCTCTGGTTATCAACAGCTCTGATAAGTTTCAACTTTATACGCTGACCTATCTTGCTTTCAAAGTGCTCAGGTCTTATAAGCTCTCTTTCAATCCCCGGAGTAGAAACTTCAAGGCAGTAACTACAATCTATAGGGTCTGCATCATCAAGCGGATTATCAATTGCATGGCTTAAATCTACACAGTCATCAAGTCCTACCCCACCCTCCTTGTCAATAAATATACGCAAGTAGTGGGTTGCGCCCTCTTTCACAAAGCGAATGTCCCAAATTTCAAGGTCAAGTTGCTTTGCATATGGCTCTACTATTTCCCAAACTGTTGAGATTGTGTTGCCACCCTTTGACTTTCCTGCCAAATGAATTCCTCCTTTTTAAAAATGTTATAATAAAAAGCACCTTAACAAACTAAGAAGAGCGGGTTGCCCCACTCTTCCAGTACTAACTATAACTTATAAATGACAGTTTAACACAACGAATCTTAAATATCAAGTTTTTTTAGTTACAGCTATTTTTAGCAGCAACTTTTTTGCCTTATTTAATATAATAATACACTTTACAAACGAAAAAGTGCATGATATTATATTGTGTATCTATTTTATTGATTGATTATATTATATGTTTTAGGGAGTTGCGTTCTATGCAGTTTATAACAGGGCAGAGTCAGAACAAGGTCTGTACTATGCGGGATCTTTTAACGGCATCTGTAAACGGCGGTGAAGTTTCATTTCACGGCTCTGTTCATAAAATAAGGGATATGGGTGATTTCGCCTTTATTCTTGTAAGAATTATTGATGGTGTTTTTCAATGTGTTTGTACACAGGGGAAAGCAAATTTTGATATCAAGGATTTAAAAGAAGAATGCTGTGTTAACTTTAAAGGCAACATTCGTGCAGAAGCAAGAGCACCAGGCGGATTTGAAGTTGACCTTTTGGAAGCAGAAATTCTTTCTACTCCAGCAGCTATTATGCCTGTTTCTATCAATAAAGGCAAGCTTAACGCAACACTGGACACAGAGCTTAACTATCGCCCTGCAACACTTCGTTCAGGTGTAATGCGTGCAAAATTCAAAATTCAAGAAGGCATCGTAAGAGGCTTTAGAGATTTTTTGACTTTACAGGGATTTACAGAAATTCATACTCCAAAACTTATTGCTAATGCATCTGAAGGCGGAGCTAATGTATTTAAGATGGAATACTTTGGAAAGAAAGCTTATCTTGCACAAAGCCCTCAATTTTACAAACAAACTATGGTTGGCGTTTATGAGCGTGTCTTTGAAGTTGGCCCTGTTTTCCGTGCTGAAAAGCATAGTACAACCCGCCACCTTAACGAATACACAAGCCTCGACTTTGAAATGGGTTATATAAATAGCTTTGAAGACATCATGGATATGGAAACAGAGTTTTTAAAATATACTATGAATTTACTTAAAACACAGTACAAAGCAGAACTTAAAACTCTCAAAATTGAATTGCCTGAATTTGATAAAATTCCTTGTGTTAAATTTGCACAGGCAAAAGAAATGGTTTCGGCAGAATACAATCGCAAAATTAAAGACCCAAATGATTTAGAGCCTGAGGAAGAACAATTGATTGGCAAAATGTTTAAGGATAAGTACAACAGCGACTTTGTTTTTGTAACTCACTATCCTTCAAAAAAGCGCCCTTTCTATGCTATGGATGACCCTGAGAATACAAACCTTACTTTAAGCTTTGACCTTTTATTTAGAGGCACCGAAATCACAACAGGTGGTCAGCGTATACATGATTATTTTGAGCAGATTGAAAAAGCTAAATCAAAAGGTATCAATCCAGAAGAACTTGAGTCATATTTCATGATTCATAAAATTGGTATGCCCCCACACGGTGGTCTTGGAATCGGACTTGAAAGATTGTGCATGAAGCTTTGCAATGACGACAATGTTCGCCACAGCACTTTATTCCCAAGAGATATAAACAGACTAGAGCCATAAAAAATCAAGGCTACTTATCACAAAATTTTAGGAGGTTAATTATGCAAATAGGAAGCGAGCTTGTTTCTTACCTTGAAGCTCTTGGCAAAATCGAGCTTTCAGATACAGAGCGAGTAAAATGCGAAAAGGATTTGCAAGATATTCTTTCATATATAGACAAATTAAACGAGCTTGACACAAGCAATGTTGAACCCCTCTCTCACTCCTTCCCTGTCACAAATGTTTTCCACGAGGATGAGATAAAAACTTCTGCCGACCGTGAGCTTTTGCTTAGCAATGCTCCTCACCAGAAGGACGGTTGCTTTAAAGTTCCAAAAACGGTTGAATAAGGAGGATTTTATCATGAGTATTGATTTTTCAAATATAACAGCTCTAGAACTTGCAAAAAAGATTCAGAGCGGTGAAATAAAAGTAAGAGATGCTGTCGACTCTGTTTATGAGAGTATAGATAATTATGACAGCACCTACAACTGCTACATTTCCACCTGCAAAGAACAAGCATACAAAAAAGCAGACGAAGTTCAAGCAAAAATTGATGCAGGCAATATTGCATCCCCTCTTGCTGGTGTTCCTGTTTCTGTAAAAGATAATATTTGCACAAAAGGCATCACAACAACTTGTGCATCAAAAATACTTGAAAACTTTAAGCCAACATACAACGCAACCGTTGTTGAGCGTATGAAAGCTGCTGATATGATTATCGTCGGCAAGCTCAATATGGACGAGTTTGCAATGGGAAGTACAACAGAAACTTCTTATTTTGGTGCAACAAATAACCCTTGGGACATAAGCTGTGTTCCTGGCGGTTCTTCTGGCGGTGCCGCTGCCTGCGTTTCAGCTAGTGAAGCTGTTATTGCACTTGGTTCTGACACTGGTGGTTCTGTTCGCCAGCCTTGCTCTTTCTGCGGAGTTACAGGCCTCAAGCCAACATATGGTTCTGTTTCCCGTTATGGCTTAGTTGCCTACGCTTCATCACTTGACCAGATTGGACCAATTTCAAAAGATGTTGCAGACTGTGCCGCATTATTTGAAATCATAAGTGGCAAGGATGCAAAAGACGGAACTTCTATGGAGTTCCCAAAATTTGACTTTACAAAGGTGCTGGGCGGAGATGTAAAGGGCAAAAAAATTGGTATACCTTCTGACTATCTTGGCGAAGGTATTGCTCCCGATGTTAAGAGTGCAATTCTAAATGCCGCAAAAGAGCTTGAAAAGCTTGGTGCAACTGTTGAAGAATTTGCAATGCCAATTGTTAAATATGCAATCCCAACCTATTATATAATAGCATCTGCGGAGGCTAGCTCAAACCTTTCAAGGTACGACGGCGTTAAATATGGATTTTCGGACCCTGCTGCTGAAAACCTTAAGGAAACATATATAAAGAGCCGTAGCAAAGGATTTGGAATGGAAGTCAAACGCCGTATAATGCTTGGCAACTTTGTTCTTAGCAGTGGTTATTATGACGCTTATTATAAAAAAGCCTTACAAGCTAAAAAGCTTATTCAAGCATCATTCTTTGAGGCATTTGAAAAATATGACATGCTCCTTGGCCCTGTTGCTCCAACAACAGCACTTAAAAAAGGAGAAAGTTTGTCTGACCCGCTCAAAATGTATTTGGGCGATATCTACACAGTTATGATTAATATTGCTGGGCTTCCTGCTGTTTGCGTTCCATGCGGATTTGACAGTAATAATTTACCAATAGGTATGCAGCTTATTGGCAAGCCATTTGATGAAACAACTATAATGCAAGCGGCACTTAGTTTTCAAAAGGCTACAGACTTTATAAAAAATCCTAAACTTATTAAGGGGGCAGCAAAACAATGAACTATGAAATGACCTTAGGACTTGAGGTTCATACTGAGCTTGCCACAAAAACCAAGATTTTTTGTAATTGCACAACAGAATTTGGTGGCGACCCTAATACACATGTTTGCGAAGTTTGCTCTGGTATGCCCGGCACACTTCCACTTTTAAACCGTCGTGTTGTTGACTTTGCAATAAAAGCAGGGCTTGCAACAAACTGCTCTATTACACAATATAATAAGTTCGACCGCAAAAATTATTTCTACCCTGACCTTCCAAAGGCTTATCAAGTTTCACAACTTTACCTGCCAATTTGTCAGGAAGGATATATTGAAATAAAAGGTGCTAATGGCAACCTTAAGAAAGTTCGGATCAAAGAAATCCACATGGAAGAGGATGCGGGCAAACTTATCCATGACCCATGGGAAGACTGTACACTAGTTGACTACAATCGCTGTGGCGTTCCGCTTCTTGAAATTGTTAGCGAACCCGACCTTTGCTCTGCTGATGAGGCTATAGATTATCTTGAAAAACTAAAGTCTATCCTTGAATACACTGGCGTTTCAGACTGCAAAATGCAAGAGGGCTCACTTCGTGCAGATATTAACCTATCTGTCCGCCCTATTGGTCAAACTGAACTTGGCACTCGTACAGAAATGAAGAATATGAACTCATTTAAAGCTATCACAAGAGCTATCGAAAGCGAAAGCAAACGCCAGATAGAATTACTTGAAGAGGGCAAAAAAGTTACTCAAGAAACACGCCGTTGGGATGACAATAAAGGTATGAGTTATGCTATGCGTTCTAAAGAAGATGCGCATGATTACAAATATTTTCCAGAGCCAGACATCCCACCAATCGAAATTAGCGATGCTCATATTGAAGATATAAGAAATACTTTGCCTGAGCTTCCAGAGCAAAAAAAGCAAAGATATATAAGCGAGCTTGGGCTTCCAGAGTATGACACAGGAATAATCACAAACTCTTTCCACCTTGTTGCTTTATTTGAAAAGACAGCCGAGATTTGTGGCAACCCAAAAGATGCCGCAAACTGGATTATGGTTGAGCTTTTAAAACTTCTTAATGACAGCGGTACTCTGCCAGAGAACATAACATTTAATGACAGCTCCCTTGGCAATATTATCGTTATGCTTAATGAGGGTAAAATCACAAGAGATACTGCAAAGAAAGTCTTTGCAAAAGTATTTGCCGAAGATGTTGACCCACAGCAGTATGTTAAAGACAACAACCTTGCTGTTATGACAGACAATACAGCAATCAAGGCAACTATTCAGCAAGTGATTGCAGACAACAAAAAGTCTGTTGACGAGTACAACAGCGGAAAAACTCAAGCATTCCAATATCTTATTGGTCAGTCTATGCGTGCACTACGTGGGCAAGCACCAGCACAAGAGGTTACAAAAATACTCAAAGAGATTTTGGGCTGATTTTAAACAAATCCATAACCTAATATTTTATTAATATAATTTTGCTTATTATAATGTAATTAAATAGCTTGTTCAGAATTGCCATAATGTGCACTCTGAACAAGCTATTGTTTTACCATTTAATAAATTGAATTTGCAAGTTTTTTATAAACTCACTAAAAAAATAATTGAATTATGATGTCAAATGTGATATTATAAAAACAAAGGAACAGCCTATAACGGTTGTCCAAAAAAACTTTTAAAAATAACTGCTATCTTTTGATTGAGGAGCAGTTATTTTTTTATTGATTCTATGTATCCTGTTGCGAGAACTAAAAATAATGCTATTATATAACAATTTCCCAATAATATCACCCCCTTGTTCTTAATTGACAATAACAATAATAAGCTCAACCACAATATACGGGAATATTCCTTTGTTTTTTATATTGTAATACTATATATTGATATAGTCAATAGTTATAATTTAAAGAATAAAGAATTTTGCAAAGCTATAGGGAGAACTTTAATTAATCTTTAATGCTTCTTGTGTTTTAGCGATTAAAACATTGTCCTAAAAGTATTTAAGACAATGTTTATACTATTGTAGTGATGGTTATTAGTTTAATATTTTAATTTTCGTAGTAGAATTTACAAATAAACGATAATAAAGCTCTGTCAAAAGACAGAGCTTTATTATTTGTTAACAAAATGTAACTTATAAAATTATTTATTGATTTATTAATATAAATGGATTATAATGTTTAACATAGTTAACCGATAACACAGTTATCGATATGAAATGGAGGTGTATTACAGGTGGATTCAAGCAGCAAAAGTATGCATTTTTCTGAAATGATTCATAACCTTGAGCATTTTAATTTAAGTGAAAAATTAAATATTATGCCTAAAAGTGAAATGGCAACCCTCAAGATTATACTTAAATCTGAAAACAAAGAAATACGGGTATGTGAAATTGCAAAGAAGCTTAATATTTCGGCTCCCGCCGTTTCTAGAACCCTTAGGAAGCTTGAGGAAAAGGGATGTATTGAGCGAATAACTAATAAAACAGATAGACGAAATACTAATATTAAAGTTACCAAAAAGGGAAAAGATACATTTTATACCGATATGCATATTATGGGCAATTTTCTTAATTGCTCTCTTGAACATTTAAGCGACGATGAAGCTGAACAATTAATATTTCTTATTCGTAAATTACATGAAAGTATGCGATATGAACTAGAAAAAATGAATAATGAATAACAACAATAAAATCTACACAGAAAAGGACTCAATGTATAATGACTAAAATATTTAAAAATATGAGACCTCATTGGAAATCAATCTTGTTAATTATCTTGCTACTGTTTATTCAGGCGATATGTGATTTGTCATTGCCTAACTACACATCCAACATTATTGATGTCGGTATCCAAAACAGTGGTATAGAATATGCAACGCCCACTGTTATTCGTGCTTCTGAGTACGGGAAAATCAACTACTTTATGACAAATGATGAGAAATCGCTTTGGGAAAGCTCCTATTCAATAGGAACGGATGGCAATTATCACATAAAGGATAGCTCAAAAGAGAATCTTGAAAAGCTTGATAACACCTTTACCACCCCTATAGTTGTTTATCATATGATTTCACAAATGAGCCAGAGCAATGCAAAAGCACCATCCGCACAAACTGTCTCACAAGCCACTATGCCTACTGCTATGCCCTCCCCAACAGATATAAGAGCAAAATTTGAAGAACAAATGAAAACAATGGGCAGCACAATGATTCATTCGTCTGCTATTGCATTCACAAAAAACGAATATAAAGCTGTTGGAATAGACCTTGACAAAATGCAAACAGATTATCTGTGGAAATCAGGTAGCATGATGCTTGGTGCAACACTTGTTATGATTACTGCTGCTATTTTTGTATGCCTTTTGGCTGCAAAAGTTGGTGCAAGCATAGGCAAAGATTCGCGTGAAAAAGTCTTTAAAACTGTTGTTGGATTTTCAAACAACGAGATGGATAAATTCTCTACAGCTTCTCTAATCACCAGAAGTACAAATGATATCCAGCAAGTTCAAATGGCTTCTACCTTAATTTTAAGAATGCTTTTTTATGCTCCTATTCTCGCCATTGGCGGAATTATTATGGTTTTTCGTACCAATGCAGGAATGGAATGGATTATTGCACTCGCCGTAATTGTTTTGGCTTGTATTGTTGGATTGCTCATGACAATTGCAATGCCCAAGTTTAAGATTATGCAGATTCTTGTTGACAAGGTCAACCTTGTTTCTCGTGAGATACTTACAGGTCTTCCTGTTATACGTGCCTTTGGCAGGGAAGAACTAGAGGAAAGTCGTTTTGATGAGGCAAATAAATCCCTTACCAAAACAATGCTATTTACCAACCGAGTTATGACCTTTATGATGCCTATTATGATGTTGTTAATGAACGGTATATCTGTACTTATCGTTTGGATTGCGTCACACAAAATTGATGCAGGTGTTTTAGAAGTTGGTTCAATGACAGCATTCATAACATACTCAATGATTATCATTATGTCATTCCTTATACTGACTATGTTTTCAATTATGCTTCCTAGAGCCTCTGTTGCTGCAAACAGAATAGACGAAGTAACAAGCACTGAGCTTTCTATCGCCGACAAGGAAAATCCCTTTACACCTAAAGAATTCAACGGTGTTATAACATTTAAAAATGTTAGCTTTAAATATCCAAATGCTGAAGACAGTGTGCTTAAGAGCATTAACTTTGAAGCGCTTCCAGGTCAAACCACCGCTATTATCGGAAGTACAGGCTGTGGCAAGTCTACTCTTATCAACCTTATACCCCGCCTTTATGACGTAACAGAAGGTGAGATTATGATTGATGGTGTTGATGTTCGATATATGAAACAAAGTGATTTGCGTGACCAAATTGGTTTTGTTCCGCAAAAAGGCATTTTATTTTCTGGTACAATTGAATCAAATATCCGTTTTAGTGCACCAAATCTAACCGACGATGAAATAAAGGAAGTCGCACAGATTTCACAAGCTTCAAACTTTATTGAAGAAAAATCAGACAGCTATAAAAGCTCTATTTCACAGGGAGGCAATAATGTTTCTGGCGGACAAAAGCAAAGGCTTGCAATTGCCAGAGCTATTGCAAAAAATCCAAAAATTTATATTTTTGATGATAGCTTTTCAGCACTTGACTTTCAGACGGATATTGCTCTTAGAAAAGCCCTTGAACCTAAGGTTAAAGATTGCACCGTTTTGATTGTTGCACAGCGTGTCAGCACAATAATGCACGCCGACCAAATCTTAGTAATTGAAGATGGATATTTAGTTGGCAAAGGAACTCATGCTGAACTTTTAAAAAGTTGTGAAGTATATAGCCAAATTGCGAAATCACAATTATCTGAAAAAGAACTCGAAGCAAACTATACAGGAAAGGAGAGCAAATAATATGAGTAACCAGAGAAGACCTGGAATGCACGGCATGATGGTTGGCGAAAAAGCAAAAGACTTTAAAGGTTCTACAAAAAAACTGCTTTCCTATATGAGCAAATATAAACTCGGTCTTTTTGTTGTTGTACTTTGTGCAATAGCAAGTACTGTGTTCGCTGTTATTGGCCCAAAAACATTAGGTAAAGCAACAACAGAACTCGCAGAAGGACTAATGGGTAAAATACAGGGTACAGGTGAAATAAACTTTGATGCTGTTGCAACAATAATTTTAACCGTACTTATTATTTACATTTTAAGTGCTATTTTCAACTTTATTCAAGGCTATATTATGACAGGCATAACACAAAAGGTTTGTTATAACCTACGAAAAGATATTTCTGAAAAAATCAATCGTATGCCTATGAAGTACTTTGAAACACGCACATATGGAGAAGTGCTATCTAGAATTACAAATGATGTTGACACTCTTGGAAACGGTCTTAATCAAAGTGTTACACAACTTATCACATCTGTCTTTACAATAATTGGCGTGCTTATTATGATGATTAGCATAAGTCCTCTTATGACACTTATAGTTGCAATAATACTTCCACTTAGTGCATTGATTATTGGAACTATAATGAAAAAATCACAAAAGCACTTCCGTACACAGCAAGAATATCTAGGCCATATCAATGGACAGGTAGAAGAAGTTTATGGTGGCCATACTGTTATTAAAGTTTTTAACAAAGAAAAAGATATTCTTAATGAATTCCATAACACAAACGAAGTACTTTACAAATCCGCTTGGAAATCACAATTTTTGTCTGGCATGATGCATCCTATAATGATGTTTATCGGCAACCTTGGATATGCTGCTGTTGCAATATCTGGTGCATTCCTAGCAATTAAAGGTTCTATAACAATAGGTGATATTCAAGCTTTCATTCAATATGTTCGCCAATTCACACAACCTATTCAGCAAATTGCTCAGATTTCAAATATGCTTCAATCCACAGCTGCATCTGCTGAGCGTGTCTTTGACTTTTTAGCAGAAGATGAAGAGGACCTAACAGTTGAAAATCCTGTTAAGCTTGACCATATTGATGGTCATGTAAAATTTGAAGATGTTAAGTTTGGATACAATGAAAACCAAACTATAATCAATAATTTTAGTGCCGATATTAAATCTGGTCAAAAAATTGCGATTGTTGGCCCAACTGGTGCAGGTAAAACAACAATGATAAAATTGCTTATGCGTTATTATGATGTAAATGAAGGTTCGATTCTACTTGATGGTCATAATATAAAGAACTTTAATCGTAGTGAACTGCGTTCTGCTTTTGGAATGGTTTTGCAAGACACTTGGCTCTTTAAAGGTTCTGTAATGGAAAATATTCGTTACGGTAGGCTTGATGCAACTGATGAAGAAGTTATAAACGCTGCAAAAGCTGCTCATGCACACCACTTTATTAAAACCTTACCTGGTGGATATAAAATGGAGCTCAATGAAGATGCAAGCAATGTTTCGCAAGGACAAAAACAGCTTCTCACAATTGCCAGAGCAATACTAGCCGACAAGCCTTTGTTGATTTTGGATGAAGCGACATCATCTGTTGATACACGAACAGAAGTGCAAATCCAAAAAGCTATGAACAACCTTATGGAAGGCCGCACAAGCTTTGTAATTGCCCACAGGCTGTCAACAATCCGTGATGCAGACACTATTCTGGTTATGCGTGATGGAGATATTGTAGAGCAAGGCAACCACAATGATTTAATTACACAAAACGGCTTTTATGCAGAGCTTTATAACTCCCAGTTTGAACAAACTGCATAATAAAAATTGTATAGCTATTTATCAACTTATAGTCATTAAAAATAACAAAACATAAAAAAAGTACTTGACTATATTTCCTTATTAAGATATAATATTTCCTACGACTGCGAGTATTACTATTGTATAAATAAACGAGGAGTTTTCTTATTCCTCGTTTTTTTATTGTAAAAAAAAAGTTTCTGCATATACTATATGATGATTTCTTATTTTTTTAATTGCGTAATCTCCAAAAACAACATATGATTGCGTAGCGTCTTGGCGACAGCGCAATTATAAAAACAAAGAAACGAGGAAAATATGAACAACCTATCTTTTGAAGAACTTAAATTAACGCCCAAGGTAAAAAGGGCAATTGACGAAATGGGATTCGACACAGCAACAGGCATACAATCACAAGCCATTCCAGTTATCAGAACTGGCGTTGATGTTATCGGTCGCTCACAAACAGGTACTGGAAAAACAGTTGCTTTTGCAATTCCTGCAATTGAAAAAATTGATACACATGAAGAAAAAATAACTCTTCAAGTGCTTATCCTCTGCCCTACCCGTGAGCTTGCACAGCAGGCTTGCCAAGAAATAGAAAAACTTACAAAGTTTAAGTCTGGCGTAAATGTCGTTGATGTTTATGGTGGAGCTCCTATGGAAAGGCAAATCACACGCCTTAAAAGAGCCAACATAGTTGTTGGAACACCTGGCAGAATAATGGACCATATGCGTCGCAAAACTCTTAAACTTAACAATCTTAAGATGCTTGTTTTGGACGAAGCAGACGAAATGCTTAGCATGGGATTTAAAGAAGATATCGAAACAATTCTTAAAGATGCTCCTGAGGATAGGCAAACTGTTATGTTCTCTGCTACTATGCCTCCTGCCATCTTAAATCTTACCAGAGACTTCCAAAAATGCCCAACTCTTATCGAAATAAACAAAGCAAAGGTAACTCTTGATAATATTGAGCAGCTTTGCCTTGATGTTCCAATGGGCAGAAAGAAAGATGCTCTTAATCTTCTTTTACGCTACTATTCCCCAAAACGCACTATGATTTTCTGCAACACTAAGCAAATGGTTGACGAAGTTGCTGAATATCTTGGGCAAAATGGCTTTGATGCTGATGGCTTACACGGAGATATGAAACAAGCACAGCGTACAAAGGTTATGGACAGATTTAAAAGTGGTAAAACATCAATTCTTGTTGCAACTGATGTTGCTGCTAGAGGCATAGATGTTAATGATATTGATTATGTTATTAACTATGATATTCCACAAAACAACGAATATTATGTTCACAGAATTGGCCGTACAGGTCGTGCTGGAAAATCAGGCACAGCAATCACCATTTGCAGTGGTAGAAGACAAGTTTCAGTTTTACAAAACATTGCTCGTTCTGTTAAATCTAAGATAAAAATAATCGACATTCCATCTGTTGATGATATTATGGAAAAAAGTGTTCAAAATCAAACTACTATAATTGAGGACGCTTTAAGAAACAAAATAACAAGCAAATACGAAACCATGGTACAAGAGCTTATTGAAAGAGGTCATAGTGCAGAGGACATCGCCGCAGTGGCATTGCAATTGCACCTTGGCAAAGATGATGCGAAACTTAAAGACATCAAAACAGAACGCAAAACATCTTATTCTAGCAGCAATCTTGGCAGCGGTTTTCAAAAAGTTTGCATAAATATTGGCCGCAGCTGCCGTGTTGCTCCAAACCATATAGTAGGTGCAATCACAGAACGCACCAATCTTTCAGGTAGCGATATCGGAAAAATCGAAATTTTTGACGATATGTGTATGGTTGCCGTGCCTTCAGGTGTTGTTAACCAGGTTGTCGAAGATATGGCTGGCTGTAAAATTTGTGGCCGTCCTACAACGACAACACTCTCAACAGAAAAATCAAAATCATATGGTGGTAACTTTGGCAAGTCCAAAGGTTCATATGGTTCAGGTAGCAAAAGCGGTTTTAGAGATAGAAAAAGCGGTGGCAACAACTATCGTCGTAGCCGTCCACACAGCTAAAACCAATTTAATTGCAATTATAATTAAACCAAAGCGAGCAGTAACAATTGTTAACTGCTCGCTTTTATAATATATATTTAACTCAAAAAAATATTTAGCCTATATAGTAATCCATTAAAAGCATTGTTACAAATCCAAAAATCAAAGAATAAGTTGCTTCACGCTCAAATCCGTGGCTGTGAGTTTCAGGTATCATTTCGTCACTAATTACATATAACATTGTTCCTCCTGCAAAAGCAAGAGCAAACGGCAAAATAGGTGTTGCAATCGTTACTGCAAAATAACCAAACATTGTACCAACAAACTCTATAAGTCCTGTAAATGTTGCAATACCAAAAGTTTTTCCTTTGCTTACACCAACAGCCAGTAATGGTGCTATAATTATTATTCCTTCAGGAATGTTTTGAAGAGCTATTCCAGTTGCCACAGATATTGCATCGCTAATATTACCTGTACCGAAGCTTACTCCCGTTGCAATACCCTCTGGAAAATTATGTATTGCTATAGCCATTACAAAAAGAATTACCTTGTTAAACCTTTCATTATCCTTATGCTTCTCTGTTTCCACGCCTGTTAACCTATGAAGGTGTGGCGTAAAACGATCCATAATATTTATAAAAAATGCACCTATAATTATGCCTATTGACGCAATAATAACACCATACTTACCCCCATATTCAATAGAATGTAAAATAAGCCCAACAACTGCGGCTGCAAGCATTATACCCGATGCAAAACCAAGAATAGCATCGTTAAAACGATGTGGAATATTATTAAATAAAAAACCTATAAGTGCACCAAGAACTGTTGCTCCTCCAACACTTATAGCTGTTATCAAAACTATCGTCATTTGTAATCTCCTTATATTTTTATCATAGAATTAGTATAACTTATTTTATGATGGATATGTTGTATTTTCAAACTTTTAACTTGAATTTTATTTTATAAAGTGAATATAATATATTATATGTCATCTTTTTACACAAATTGCAGTATGAATTATTGTATATATGTAAGAATTTTTCTGATATATTGTACTAACCATTGTATATTGTTGCTTTATGAAATATAATTAATATAGATACCAATTTGTATCTATAAAATTCTCAAAGGAAGTGGTGTTTTATGAAAAAGACTTTAATGGCTATTTTTATTTCGGTTATATTAATAATGCTTTCTGTTTTACCTGCATTTGCCGCATACACCAAATATACTTTGGATGAGTTTAATATGATTATCGAAGTACCTGAAGACTTTGCCACTCTTACAAGAGATGTTAAAGATTCTGACCCCAACATAGCACTATTTGACTTTAAATCATCTGAAGAAGTAGTAGCCCTTCTTAAAAAATATAATGCCTATCTCAACACCTCTCCTAAGAATGGTGAGTACGGAATTCTTTTTACTATGACTGCCGACAAAAATAGTCAGGGAGTTTTTGATCTTAATCTTTTAAGTGAAAAAGAACTTCAAAAAATGATTGATAAAGCCTTAAAATTAAATTCTAACAAAATAGAATATTCAGATTACGATGTTTATCAGCATAAGCAGGCAAAGTTTATAATCTTCCATGGCATGATTAAAGACGGTACCCAAAGCTCCTATATCACTCAATACTTCACCATATATAATGGTCAAACAATTAACATAAATCTATATTCATACATTGGCCCAGCTTCTGAAAGTGCAGAACTTAAGCAAAGAGAGATTGTTGACAAAATAACTTTTACCAAAACAGTTGAAAGACCTTTTTCAGTCTTCCATCTTACTGGCAAATCATCTGTCGATAATTCAATAGTGGGTGTATCTATTGTCGCTATTATTGCTATTATTAGTGGTGTTCCAAGATTAATTAAAAGGAATAATGAGCGAAAAAGGCAAACAAAATAAGCAAAGATAATTATGTATTCAAAAAAAATTAATCAATAATAAAAAGCAATCTTTAAAAGCCTCCATTTATGGGGGCTTTTAAAGATTATTATGGCTAACATTTAAACTCTTGTCACACTCTTAACTCTAAATATATATTTTAATAAATTATCCATATTTTTTTGTTATTATACTTTTAATATTTTATATGTAATTAAATCACAGAAGATAAAAAAAATAAAGGATATACTAATTACAAATTGTTAAAGGAGTTGATAAATTGCAATATTTACTATCGTTTTTAGAAGGTATTATAACCTTTATTTCTCCTTGCCTTCTGCCTATGTTGCCAGTTTATTTTATATACTTTTCAGGCACAAGCAGCAAGCGCAAGACATCAAGAACGCTTAAAAATACAATCGGATTCGTTTTAGGATTTAGTATTATATTTGTTTTGCTTGGTGCTTTTGCAGGTAGCGTTGGTGGATTGCTAAAACAACATCAAACTGCTATAAACATAATAACAGGGGCTATTGTAATACTATTGGGACTTAACTTTGTAGGTGTATTGCAACTAAAATTTTTAAACAAAGGCAACAAATCAAGTTCAGCTATAAAACCAACAGGATTTTTATCATCAATCTTATTTGGAATTGTTTTTAGCATTGGATGGACACCATGTGTGAGTGCATTCCTTGGCTCTGCTTTAATGCTTGCATCACAACAAGGTTCGGCCTTGCAAGGTGTAATTATGCTAGTTTTCTATTCCCTTGGACTCGGAATACCGTTTATTTTGAGTGCGTTACTAATCGACAAACTAAAAAGCACTTTTGATTTTATAATGAGAAACTATAAAACAATAAATATTGTTTGTGGTATACTTTTAATTATAACAGGAATTTTAATGATGAGCGGTAACATGGGATTATTGCTCTCTATTATTGGAGGTTAAATTTGATATGAAAAATAAAACAAAAATAGTTGGACTTGTAATTTTACTTATTTCTATTTTGGGCATTGCACTCTTTGCATACAACAAACTATCGGACAGCTATAATAAGCAGCCCCAAACAACTAAAAGCATCTCACAAGAAAAAGAAACAGCATCTGATGATGAATATGAGCAAGCCTTTGATGTTACTATATATAATGCCACAGGTGACCAAATATCCCTTACCTCACTATTTGAAGGCAAACCTACCATTGTAAACTTCTGGGCAAGTTGGTGTGGACCTTGTAAAAGTGAAATGCCCGAATTCCAATCAGTTTATGAGAGCATGGGAGATGAAGTAAACTTTGTTATGATTAATCTTACCGACAATTTTAGAGAAACTCAAAAAAACGCAGAAAAGTTTATTGGTGATAACGAATATACCTTCCCTGTGTACTTTGATAAAGACATGGACGCATCAGATAACTACGCTATATACTCCATTCCCACAACACTTTTTATTAATGCTGATGGCAAAATTGTAAATACACATAGTGGTACTTTAACTGAGCAGCAACTTATTCAAGGAATTGATGAAATCAAATAAAAAGGCAAAAAAGTTTTTTATTTATAATTATTATTTTTGCGTTAATGTCCGACAGATGGTACTCTAATTATGATATAATAAAGTTGTCAAATAGATTAATTTTAAAAATCAACACAAATTGTTAGATTTTTGAAGTTTGGCTCATTTGATTTTTTCACTCAACTAAAAACATATATTAGGAGATGATTTAAATGTCTGGCGGATTATTTGGAAATCTTTTTGACTTTAACAAAAACGGTAATATTGATATGTTTGAACGAATAGTTGAACTTGAAACTTTTGAAAAGATTATGAACGATGAGGACAATCAAGACAATCAAGACGATCAAGGCGATGAGGACGATGAGTAAATTCAGCAAAAATCATATATAAAAATTGACAATAAAAAACAATAGTTTTACTATTTACTTATTTAACAATAGTTCTGTCACAGCAATAAAACAAATCAGAGGTTCATAATGAACCTCTGATTTGTTTTATACATCTATCTTTTTCTTTAACATATCAGGGTTTGATGCAAATTTAAGAGCATTACCCCTGCTTATTTTGCCTTGCTCAAACAATTTGAAAATACTTGTATCCATTCCAAGCATACCCTCTGCTGTAGAGGTAGATATAACAGAATCTATTTGGTGAATCTTTGATTCTCTAATCATATTGCGTATTGCACTATTAAGATTCATCACTTCAAACGCTGGAATAAGCTGACCTTCTACTGTTGGTATAAGTTGCTGTGAAATAACCGACTGCAAAAGCTGTGCAAGCTGAATTCTAATCTGTTGTTGCTGATTTGGCGGAAAAACATCAATAACTCTATTTATAGTGTTGGTTGCTCCAACTGTGTGCAAAGTAGAAATAACTAAATGACCTGTTTCAGCCGCTGTCATTGCAATTTTTATTGTTTCATAGTCACGCATTTCTCCAACTAGAATAACATCAGGAGATTGCCTCAAGCAAGCACGCAAAGCAGTAATATAATCGTCTGTATCTGTTTCTATCTCCCTTTGACTAATTACGCTCATCTTGTTGCGATGCAAATATTCAAGTGGCTCTTCAAGAGTTATTATATGCCCATTACGCGTGCTATTTATCCTATCTATTATACAGGCTAGGGTTGTTGACTTACCGCCGCCAGCAGGACCCGTAACAAGCACAAGGCCCTTTGTCTTCTCTGCCACATCCATAACAAGTTCAGGAATGAACAATTCATTATAATTAGGGATATCAAACGATACCAGTCTTATGACAGCTGCAAGTGAGCCACGCTGCTTATATGTACTAACACGAAATCTTGAAAGTCCGTTAATAGCGAGAGAAAAATCATCGTCACCCGTACTCAGTAGCTTGTCCATCGGTCTGCCCGCTTTTTCATATATATCCGTTATAAGTTGCTTTGATTTTTCGGGTGTTACTCGCTCGTCATTCTGAGGCACTATCAAGCCATTTAACTTATAAGAAAGTGGAAGACTTGCAAGCACAAAGATGTCTGACGCCTGCTTTTCTACTGCTCCCTGCAATATCTGTATCAAATCCATCATAGCTAAAGTTTCCCCTTTTTGTTTTATCCCTGCCAAACATTAAGTCCTGTATCTGGCTCCCACTGCGCAGTGCTTTCAACCTTCCAAGTTAAAACATCTACTTTATCGCCATCTGTTCTTAACTTAACATTAAGATTCTGGCTATCATCAATCTTTTCAGAATATAAAATGTAAAGTAACCCCGCTTCTTCTGTCGTTGAAATATCATTTGAAAGTCCTGCTGTTTTAACCTTAATATCCTGCAAGCTTGACTCTCCACCTACAATTTCATAAACCTTCGCTAGCGTTTCTGTTGCATTTTCGTCTGCCACATAATAGTTTGATATAACTGTTGCAGACTTTTTTGCAAGTGTACTTTCAGCATTTGCAGAAACGAGCGTAAGCACTGCAAAAATAGTAAGGCACAAAACGGAAAAGACCATTATAATTGAAGCTCCGCCAACATTGACTCCGGCTGTTTTTCTCTCATTTGCCATACCCGTTCCTCCTTTTAGTTTATTTTTTGCTGTGCTGTTTTCACAGTTAGTTTAAAAATTTCATCGCCATTTATTTTATTAATTTTAATTTTACCTGTTGTTTTAATATCACTATCTTTTGTTTTATTAAGAGTTAAAATGTATTTTGCACTGTCTTTTGACTGAGTTATGTTCCAATCATAATCATAATAAACACTCAAAGTGTTTTCATCCCACTTGCCGTCAAGTGCATCTGCTGTTTTTTCAAGGTCAGCGTCATACGCCTTGTACACTTCGGCACAACTTTGAGCATAGACCGAAGCATTGCTAAGATCTCGGCTAAAATCCGACTTTATCTTTGCCGCACCAAAAATTCTCATACAAATTGCAGCAGACACTGAGAAAAACAAAATTACAATTATGAGTTCCATAAGAAAAAGCCCTGATTTTGAACGGCTGTGCTTATTCATTTGACGCACCTCCGTTTTCGCTCTTTGTTCCTATAATTAAAATGGAACTACCGCCACTCTTGCCTGTGCACTTTATTTTTATAAGACCTAAATCCTCATCAAACTTTGCAAATTGTAAATTCTTAACATCTATAATATCAGTTCCACTTTGGGCAGAAAGATTTGCACCTTTTTCACAAAACAGCTCTTTAACATGTCCATCATAATAATAAATTAAGGTATTATAATTACTACCATTTATCTCTTCATCCATTGCAAGTGCTGTAACTCCGTTAAAATCAGTAAGATAAACTGAATCTTCATTATCATAATGCTTTATCTTTGCAGATATGTATGAAAGACAAGTTCTCTCCTCATATCTCTCCTGCATAATTTTTGCCGTATCTTTATAAACATTTGCACCAGACATTAACACAAACAGTATGGTTGCTGCAAAGGCACAAAACAAAACCAATACAAATACTGTATCTACTGAATATGAATGGCTTTTTTTCATAATTGCGGCACCTCCCCACTACCAGCATCAAGTACGGTGATTTCTGGCATTATGTTAGCTGCAAAAATGCTATATTTAACATCGTATTTGCTTTCGTCAATTGTAATTCCATAATTATCTTCAATATATTTTATATCCTGCGGATAACTTCCTTCTAATGCATAACAGCTAACAACAGCACGGCGTATACTTTCCTCAAGAACACGCTTACCCTCTGCTTTACTATTGATTTCCGCAGAACCAATTCCCCATAAAAACATCCCGAAAATTGCAGCAAAAAGAATTATGGACAGCAAATGTCCCTTTAAAACAGACCACGGAGATTGATTGTATTTAGTTGTTTTCATACGAATTTTCTCCCTTCACGCAACTTTTGCCACAAAGCTTATCCAATAGTTGACATAATACCCATAAGAGGCAACATAACTGATAAAAGTATAAGCCCCACTATGAGTGACATTACTATTACAAGTGTAGGCTCAACACGGTTTATTACTCTTTCTATGTTCTCGTCAACATCTTCTTCGCTTCTTCTTGCGATTTCAGACATAACTGTATCAGCAGAACCCGTTTTAAAACCTATAGAAAGCATACGGCAATATAAGCTTGAAAAAATCTCAGACTTTGAAATTGCATTAGCAAAAGGCTCACTTTCAGCCATAAGCTTTCTGCAATTATCTATCTTTGATTTCATGTTAGCATTGTCTGTTATACGCTCAACCATGTTAAGCGATTCATCTGTATCAAGTCCGCTTGCAAGTGTCATAGCCATTGCTGATGCAAATCTTGCAGAAGCTATTTTTTTATTAAGTCCTCTTGATGCCGTCATCTTACCATAAGTCCTCACAGCTTTAACACGCCAAGATGGCACAAGATTTATTACAAATGCAATAAGTGCTATTACGGCTAGTACGCCAAATATGACAAATGAATACTTTGAAATAGCGTTACCAAAGTGCATAATGCTAATTGCAACAGGTGTCATCTGTGTACCTAGCTGATTAAAAACATCATTAAATATTGGAAGAACACGAGTAATAAGTATGATTATGACCAGTAGCAACATAAGCATAAGCACAGCTGGATAAACAACAGCATTTTTTATGCTTCTTGATATCTGCTCCTGCCTCTCATAATGTTCTGATAACGCTCTTAAAACATCTTCTGTTCTACCTGTCTTTTCACCTATTTCAATCATATCAACAACATACTTTGGAAAATTTCCCGAATCGTCCATTGCTTTGTGCAATGAAACACCAGAATCAACCTCGTCAAAAAGCTTGTTTAAAATTTCTTTGTTTTGTTTATCTTTTTCATCCTCATTTAGCATTGAAAGACCCTCATTAAGCGAGATACCCGCTTTCATAACAAGGCTAAGCTCCATGCATAAAGATGAAAGATAAGGCCCGCTTAATATTTTAGCACTCATAAAAAAACCTCCGTGTATATTTAAAATCAATAATAGTATTGTGCTGAGTAATTAGAACCATTCCCTATATATTGCATAATAGAACTACTTGAATTTGCACTGGATGCAAAGGTTGGATCCATAAGCTTCCAGCTTTGACCGTCAAAATATATTGCACCATTTATCCACCCAACATTCCTAATGTAAACATTTACCCATGCATGGTAACTTGATGATGCCCAACCAACAACCAACTTGCAAGGTATGTTCTGTGAGCGAAGCATGGCTGTCATAAGTGCAGCGTAATCAAAACATATACCCTTACGCTGTGCATAAACAGAATTTAAATCAGGCAAATATCCACTTGAAACTGTAGCTGCTTTATTACTATCATATGTGAAATTATCTATTACAAAATTATATATTCTATCCAATTTTTGTAAATCCGTTGAATATCCTGTGCAAAGCTCTGCTGCCTTTAAAACTGCTGTTGTACTTCCATTATAATTTACATATTGATTTGGCCTTAAAAATGGAGCGAAAGAGCTTGAAAGAGAAACACCAATGCTTGCTGACTGTGCTTGTACATAACTATTGCCCGAAACATTCTCAAGCACATCAACTGAATATGTTCCACTTCCCATAGAAAGTGGGAACACCTCATAGTTACCACTTAAAGAAAGATCATAATAATATGTTGTATCCTTTATAACCCTCACCTTAACTTTTGCAGCACTACCTGTATACTTTATCATTATATACCCATCGCCAGTATTCGACGCATCTATTGTAGCTTTATCGTTTGCATACGCAATAGTACCCGATGCAACTGTAGAATAAATAACAGGTGAGGCATAAGGTGCATTTGCAGCGGGTGCCGCAGTTGCAGTTGGTGCTTTAGTTGTCGTTGTTTTTGCCGTTGATGATTTTTTAGTTGTTACTGAATTTTTATTTGCAGTCGTCCCAGAACTACTTGCAGAAGTTGTTCCGCCCTGATTTGATGCACTGGTACCTTTGCTATCGGAAATGGAGTTTACTTCATCACTTGTAGACTCCGATTTTTCTGCACCTTCCTGTGTTGTCTTAATTATGGAAGTTGCCAATATATCTTTGTCTTTATCTGCACAGCTCACAAGGCATGGCAATATAAGCGCAAATGAAAGCATAAGCGCTATAAATTTGTATGAAATTTTTGTATTTATATTATTTCCCATACAAACAAACCTTTTCTAAAATCATTTTATATAGTATCATAGAACTATTATAATATAGATATCATAAAAAGCAAACAAATTTCTACATTATTATTACATTTTTATTACTATTATTTTATTTGATTAGTTTACCGAAAAAAATAATAAGCATTAATATAATTTATAAATATATCTTAACATTAAAAATTGGGGGTCATATCGTGATAAAAGAAAGGCTATATGCTATTATTCAAACCATTTTAATAGGCGTTTTTATATACGCAGCAATTAACATCTTCGGCATAGCGAACAATTACAACAAAGGCGATAAAATCTATACTGAATCACAAGAAAAATACTTTGTAATAGAACAAGAAACTGACGATAAAACTAGCGATAAAACTGACGAAAATCAAAAATACATACTAGACCTTGCACAGCTTAAAGAAATAAACCCCGATATTGTCGCTTGGATTTATATTGATGACACCAAAGTTAGCTACCCTCTTTTGCAATGCGATAATAATGATAAATACCTAAAGCAAACATACAACAATATCAAAAGCGACTTTGGCAGTATTTTTATTGACTTTAGAAATTCTGCAGATATGTCAGATAGACACTCTATTATCTATGGACATAACACTAAAAACGGCTCCATGTTTGGCTCACTTAAAAAATATAAAGATGCAAACTACTTTAAACAGCATCCAAAAATCTCTATAATATATGCAGAGAAAACTTATGAATACGAGATTTTCTCAGTATACACAACTTTAGTTAGTGGCCCTGCTTATATTAATAATTTTAATAATGATGATGAGTTTATAAGCTTTATAAATGCTACAGCCAAACTTTCAGTAATAGATACAGGTATCAAACCAAACATTCAAGACAAAATCATTACACTATCAACATGCACCTCTCGTTCCCCAGATGAAAGATTTGTTGTTCATGCCCGCCTTGCAAGCATAATTCAAAACGAAAATTCCATAGAAGTTGATAAATTCTAAAACCCAAAAGCTACTGCCCGATTTATTATCAATTAAAAAATCGGGCAGTTTATATTTTATTTTATTTATTATCTTTCTTTGGTCCAAAACCATCATGCTTATAATTTATTCCCGCTCTGCGAGCCTGAGAGTGCTGATATTCTCTTTTTATCCTATAAACTCTATTATCTTTTCTAAAAAACGCACCAGTTTGTTTAAAATAAAAAGCCACTTCTTTTTCTTCACACTGGCGACGGATATTCAACACCCAGTTGTAATCGCAAACTCTTGCATTTTGACCTGACTCACCGCCAACAACAACCTGCTCAATTTGGTCACTAAGATATGGCGACAAATCAATCGGCGTTAAAATCGGCTCACAAATTATATATTTATGCTTTATTGGCAATTTGACAAAAACAGGCAGACGCTCATCCACTCTTTTTTGATTTTCAACTGTGCAACATATAGCAACATTTTCATAGCCCTCTCCCCAATCCGAAGGAATACAGTCCATAAAACGCAAGCATCGCTTTGTAATAATCATAAAATTTAAATCAGACCTTTGGCGTATCATATCCCAAGCATCTTTCCGCCACTCATCGGCCTCTTCAATAAAAAAGTCAGAAGTGAAGCATGTATAAACCAATTCCCCAGGCTTTACC
>RZYX01000246.1 GCA_009930155.1 Clostridia bacterium
TTGAGCCATCGTTAAGCAACTTTTCCATTCTATTTTCTGTAAGTTGACAAGGTGCAGTCCAAGTATGTAAATCATAGTCCGCAAATTGAACTTGATAAGTTGCCTGCCTTCTTACTGCATCTTTCAAAATTTCCTCCATTGACAACCGCACTGCTGGCAACTTAGAAATAAACGAATCGCCAACACCAAATAAGTCCAATATTTCGGAAACCATTTGTGCTTTATCCGTGCCACTAAGTAAATAGTTGCCCTCTGTATTCCTATCAATGATTTGCTCAATTTTCTCTTTCATAGCTTTGTTATTATTCCAAGCATTCTTCAACAATAAAACTAAGACTTAGGTATCCACTGCAATATTTTGCCTCAAAACCGCCAGCGAAACTGGTTACCGCACCTCCCCCCTCGCAGATTAGCCTTTCCACCCTAAACAGGAGCTCTCTTGCTTCTTCCTTCAACACCTCAACAGAGGGTATTCTTCTGTCACCACGAACGGAAGACCAATCCAGAGCCACCATCACCTTGTGAACCTTCTCAAAGTCGAAGTTCTCCATGATTTGCTCAATTTTCTCTTTCATAATGTTATTTTTATCATTAAACTCTTTGCACGAGTCGAAGACAGGCATACCAACTAATACCGCCTTTCGCCCAATAGTATCTACCATGTAATATGCACCGCACTCACAAAGACAAGGAGAGTGCCTGTTTACATCTACCAATACGTCAACTGGGCAATCTTCTAAAGTATAATTGTCCCAACAGCATTCACCACTTTTGGTTTGGAACTCGTTCTCAGTTCCACATTTTGGGCATTTTACCCACACACTATCAAACATTCCCATTTTAATTATATCCGATTAAATATTAAACTCTATTTTCTTACATTCCTAAGTGTATTATCCATCCACCTGACAGCATCTTTGAAATTGTCGGTATCATAGTATTTAATGCCTATGCACCCATGAAACACAACTGCGCAATGATATTTTTTACTAATCCTTAGGTCGTTGCTAAAATGAGTTATCTCATTTTCTATGTTCATCCTAACATTCGTGTCTATCAAAGTCCAATAGCGTGTTCTGTGGTTATCACAAAAACTGCTAACGCCCCTCTCTACCCTAAATTTGCAATTATGGGCTATTAATTCTTTATTAATGCCGTCCTTTTCTTTGAATTTCTTCTTGTATCTGCTATACGCCCCCATCTCCCACTCAAGCCACTTGTGATAGTGATTCATCATCTGTTTTTCAAGTTCCTTGTACAATTTAGCGTCCATCTTCTTCTATTTTATAGTTGTAAATACTCATCTTCCTACCCATATCAGACGCCTTGCCCTTGAAGTACAAAGACGGGTTAACAATGTAATCTCCCCCGCCGTACTTTCGGATAACATTCAACTCCCGAAGCTGCCGTATAAGCTGATAAAACCGACCTGACCTGATGTTCAATTCCATCATCATGTCATATCTGTTCTTACCGCTCAAATTGACAAGACCACCCATATTCATCTTATCTGCTATGAAGTTCATGGCGTTCTTCTGCTGCTCGGTCATCTTCCTCCAAACATCTCTCGACTCAGGAGTATTCACAACACAATAGAATTTAACACCATTGCCTAATCTCTCTTTATCCATCTACAAGCCGCTATTTGATACGACGCAACAAAGATGCAACTTTATTTTGAACTATGCAAATATTTAATGTTAAAAGTTTACTCAATAGAGTGAAGTATAGTTTACTCAATAGAGTAAAAAAAAGTTTACTCAATACAGTAGAAAATAGTTTACTCAATAGAGTAAACACCCCAAAACAGCAAAATCGGTTACAGCAAACACTTTGAACCCCATTTTTCAAAGCAAATCTCTCTTATCATTATCATATCTTTGTTACTTTACAAATACAATAGGTAATCCTGCTCGTTCCTCGCAGCCGTTCCGCTCTAAAAGGAGAGTCAACAAGGAGAGTCGCTCCACTGTATCTTTCCTTTTAGCTATTTTAAGGCTGTTTAAGGCACTTTCTACTCAAAATGGTATATAGATACCAACCGAGAGGTTAAAATCGAAGAGAGAGGCTTAAAACAAGCGAGAGGGG
>RZYX01000247.1 GCA_009930155.1 Clostridia bacterium
TACTTCTTCACAGAAGTTATATGATGTTAATCAACAAGTGCATTCAGGCTCAAAGATACAGCAAAGTTATCAAGATACTAGTATTTACATTGATGCAATGCGTCTTAATTATGAAATCACTACTCTTGAACAATCTATTGATAGTAGTTCAAAAGCGAAAAATTTTGCAAACAATATTGATACAACCCTCAATAGTTTTACAAGTAAATTGGATGAATTTAAAACAAAATTAACACAAGCCGCCAATGCATCAAACTCTCAAACCAGTCTGGATGCTATCGCCAATGAATTGGAAGCTTACAAAAAAGAGCTTATTAACTTAGCAAATACTTCTATCAATGGTCAATTTTTATTTTCAGGTTCTGCGCTTTCAACCAAACCTATTAGTGCAGATGGAACATATCATGGTAATGCAGAGAGTTTAACAGCTGTTGTGGGTTCAGGTGTTGAGCTGACGTATAATGTTGATGGAAAGTCTCTTTTTTTAGGAAAAGATAGTGACTACAGTAAAGTTGTCTCCACCAATGTAGCTATGTATAATCAAACGAAACTTCATCCAGATATTATGGACAATTCAGGCACAGATCTAACGTCAAGTGAAGTGTACATAACAAGCGAGGATACCATACGTGATTTAGTGGGTGATACTGATAGCGATACGACGAATGACCCTAATGCTGTTTTTTACCTTGCAGGCAGAAAAAGTAGCGGTGAAACATTCTCTACTAAAATTCAACTTAGTTTAACATCTTCAGTAGAAGACTTGCTTGAAAGTGTTGGTACAGCTTATGGCAATACTGGAACCAACAAGGCTGTGAATGTTGAAATGAATGCTCATGGGCAAATAGAAGTGACTGATTTAACAACAGGCAATCAGACGCTGGAAATGAGTCTTTTTGGTGCAATTGATAGAAGTGCTGCTACTGGGGTCGTAGGCAATGCAGATCAAGCGAATGTTAATGATTTAGCTGCTCAAACTACGGTTGATATTATTGCATTCAATAGCAGTAATTACGCAACCACTAATAGCCTACCTGATGCCATTAATTATACGCAACGTGGTTTTGAAAAAGATGGTAATACATTAACAAGCAATGTTTCACAAGTCGTAAAACAAAGCAGTGAATACGCAACCAGTGCAACAAAACTAAGTGAAGTTGCAGGAAGTAGTACCCTAAATGGCAAAGCATTAAACATTGACTATAAAACAATTAATGGAACCAGTCGTTCTGCCACTATCAATTTAAGCAATGCGGTAAGTACCGTTGATGTGGATACGGACAATGATGGTACCATTGATACCTCATTTACAATTTTAGACGCTAACGGTGATCCAACAGGTGCTGATGATGTAAGCTACCAGCAATTAACGGATATTGTGAGCATGTTAACATCAGGAACTATTCCAACAAATGGTGTTCCAACCGCAACAAGCACTGATTTAGAAGAGTACCAATATGCTGTAAAAACAGCAACAAATAGTGTAGAGGTAGGGCTTGATAAGCAAGGTCGTTTTTTTATAAAAGATCGTACAGCCTCAGAATCTAAAATTGAATTTGGCATGTCAGATAGTAATACGGGTGATTACAGTGGAACAACAAGCGCCGCACTCTCTTTTATGGCAAATGATTCTGTAACCATCGAAACGCCTTCTGTAAATATGTTTGAGCAATTAGATGCGATGATTGAAGCGGTGCGAAGCGGGAATTTTCGCATGGATTCAACTTCTTCAGATCCTCGAAATATTGGTATTCAAAATGCTTTATCACAGCTGGATCATATTGCCGACCATGTAGAAAAAGCGCATACAAAAATAGGTGCTTTATCAAATGCGCTAACCGAGTCTAAAACGAGAGCCGAAACATTAAAAGTCAATGTAGTAACGGTTCAACAGGATATTGTGGGTATTGATTTAGCCGAAGCTTATTTAGAATTAACGCAAGTGAGCAATTCATATGAGGCAATGCTCTCAGCGATTGCAAAGGTTAATTCAATGTCTCTTTTAGATTACATGTAATAATTTGTTATAATGCCAACTCTTAATTATTTTTACATGTAAAGGATCTGTTATCGTCAAGGAGACTCT
>RZYX01000248.1 GCA_009930155.1 Clostridia bacterium
CGAAAGCCACATTGAAGAAATTGCTGAAAAACATAATTTAAAGGTTCTTGCTAAACTACCTATTGATCCGAAAATTTCAGCTGCCTGTGACAAGGGTATTATAGAGCTTTTTGATGGCAATTGGCTTGATAGTACATCAAAATTACTAGAGGAAAGACTTGAGGAAAATTAAAAGTGAGTAAACATTCAACAATAGCAAAAGAATTATTCACAAAAGGATACAATTGCTCTCAATCGGTAGTTTTAGCCTTTTGTGATGAAATAGGACTTGACTCAGAAACAGCACTGAAAATTTCTTCTTCATTTGGTGGTGGAATGGGAAGACTACGAGAGGTATGTGGAGCAGTCAGTGGAATGTTCATAGTTGCAGGAATGCTAGATGGGTATTCAAATCCTTTAGATAGAGTTGCCAAAACTGAGCATTACAGGCTGATTCAGTCACTTGCAATGAATTTTAAGGATGAAAACCGATCAATCATTTGCAGAGAGCTTTTAGGTTTATCTGTTGATAGACAAAGTCACATACCAGAAGAAAGAAACGAAGAGTATTATAAAAAACGTCCCTGTGCAGAACTTGTTGAGCATGCAGCAGAAATATTAGATGAATATATTCAAAATAAAAAATTGGAGGAAAAAACAATGATGAAAATAGCAGTAGCAAGTGAAAAGGAAATGGTAACAGAGCATTTTGGGCATTGCGAAGGGTTTATGATTTTTGACACCGAAAATAATCAAATTGTCAAAAGTGAAACCATTGCTAACCCCGGACATAAACCTGGATTCCTGCCTAATTTTCTTGCCGATCGTGGTGTAAATGTCATCATCAGCGGTGGTATGGGCGGAGGTGCAGTTGAGATTTTTAATGAAAGGAACATCGAGGTTATTGTTGGAGCAAAAGGTAATGCCAAAGCAGCAGTAGAAGCATACTTGGAAGGCTCTTTAAAGTCGACTGGTTCTGTTTGCCATGAACATAAGCATCATGATGAATGCGGCGAATAAAATATCATATTTATATTGTGAAATAGTGCTTGTATAAAGTATAATAGGTGCAAGTACTATTTTTGCTTATAGAGCAACCTTGTAGATATGTTTCCAAAAACAGATAAAATACCGTGGATATGTTTCCGTGAACGAGCAGGTACTAAAAATACCGATATGACATTCATTCACTCAACTCGTGCCACGTCGAGACGGTAGTATTGATGTCAAGGGTCGAGGGCAAATAGCCCTGAAAATCCCTGATTTCAAGCCATTCTTGGAATTTGACATCCAGATTGATAACTGAAACTTATCACTCCACGGGAACTTATCGACCGCAATGGTTTAGAGTCGATTTTTATGATTTTCACATAGTTTAGGCTATGGATTAGATGTCAGGTTTTGAGTTAGTGGATTAGATGTTTTTTGCCGCTGAGTGAGCGGATTAGATGTTGCGGAAAGGTGTTGATAAATAATGACCAAGTCATCAACAGATGATTTGATTCAATTTATGTCACAGTATTCACTGGAAAGTGTGCTGTCTGGGATAATTGAAATGCAAATGCTTCTTTATGGGCACGATGATACGTTTATTCCAGCGTCTGAATATTTGGCTGCGAATGTATTATATGCATGCAAAGAAAAAGGTAATAAGGATTTTATGTGGCATGACTATGAAGTTTTAGAACAATATTCGAAAAGCTCTTTTGCTCCTAATGTAGAACAACTTTTTTCGGAAACGTTGAGCATGGTAAATGCCAGTGATGATGAAAAGCAAAAATTCCTTCAATCGAAAATGATGCAAATGAAAGGAAATTTTTATAGAGATGATGGCTATATTCATCAATTACTGGGGGCTGCCAGACTTCTATATGCTCCACTTGACGATTCTATGAAGGATGTCTTGGGCTTTCCATATTCATCTTATGAAAAAGTACTTAGATTTATTTTTTCTCAATATGGATTAAGAATTTCAGAAGCTAATAAAGATAAGTACAAATTAAAAACGCTCTTTTCAAGATAAGTGCTGATTTTTGTCTGAATTTCCGAAAATGCCATAGTGATATTCAGAATATGCATCATATAAAGATATTGGCTGAGGCTGC
>RZYX01000249.1 GCA_009930155.1 Clostridia bacterium
AATCTTGCATGATATTTCGAGGCAGAAGGTCAATGCAATCCATGGCGGCAGCAAGCATGTGGAAAATGACCGGCTTAAGCCTGCTGAGATAGAGGCAGCCCCTTTTTTGGCGGCAGGATTTGCTTGTAAAAAGGTTTTTGATAATGATGAATACTATTTTTTGCACTTAAAAAAGCAATAGAATAGTGTATTCAAGAGCTAGTAAACATCCTTGTAGTAAAAAAGAATTGTTTTTTGTAAAATGATTGACATTTTTGTGAAATAGTGGTAGCATTCGATTTGAACTTAATATTTGTGTTGCAGGTGCAGTAATGCATAATAGAGAAATCGGTTAAATGCCGATGCGGTCCCGCCGCTGTAAGGACGAGCAAGCTTCAAAAATGTCACTGGATCAATGATCTGGGAAGGCGAAGCAAGCAATGACCCCGAGCCAGAAGAACTGCCTGCGAACAAGCCGTAGAACTACGCGAAAGACGTCAGTGGCTGGTAAGCAGTAATTACTGCATGTATTTGTTATTGACCTTTTCGTGTTAGCGCACGGAAAGGTTTTTTTATTGATAAACTTAATATAGTGGAGAATTGGTGCTTCTATTGCGGTTAGCTAGTTCTGCGAAGAAGCCTAATAGGGAAGCCGGTGTAATTCCGGCGCAGTCCCGCTACTGTAACGGGGAGCTTTCCGCTGTTTATCCATTGAGCTAATAGGCTTGAGAAGGAGCGACTAAGTAAGGAACCGAAGCCAGGAGACCTGCCATTTCTTAACATCCGAACAAGCTTGCGATGTACAAGCGGATATACAATAAATTAAGCAAATATTTTATTGGTTTTAAATGTTTTTGATTTTTATGCTTATTTTGGTGTATATCTGTTGCACATTAAAGGCTCAAGTTTCTTTCTTAGTAATTAGTATAGTGCCTTAAAAAAACTATGCTTATGAAAATTGTAGGTGTCGTTCTTTTTTTCGCTTATTACTACAAAGAAAATGAGAAGGCTTGATTTGGAGGTTTAACTTATTAATGGGGAAATTGAGTAGCTATATCAATAAGATTGAACAGTTAGAAAATGAAACAGTAGTAGTTAGCCGCATCACTTATTTAAAAAATTTAAAAGAGTTATCTAAGTTGCGCTATACAGTAAGCAAGGTAAAGAACAAAAGGATGGAATAGGAGATATTTTCAATAAGGGATAATGGAAGAAAAACGCGATATTTAACTAGGTGTTTCCCAATAGGAAGCTTAAAAGGAAAGTTCGGTGAAATACCGGCACTGTACCGCAACTGTAATAAGAAATTAACCTTTCTTTAAGTCAGAACCTGCCTGATTCAACTTATAAATGAACCGCCTGCGAAGTACGGGTAGGGTAAGTTATGCAGAAATATTATCAACTATGTTAATTTTCTGAATAATTCTTACCACTACTTTTGCTAACAGGCGGTTTTTGTCTTAATTAATTTGATTTGATTGCACACCTGAAAATGTATTAGGAGGCTGAAGGTATTGAAAAGAAAATTTTTGCCGCCCACTAAAATGCAGAGAGGATATATGCTTGCTATTGCTGCTGCAATTAGTTTTTGCTCAGCAAATAGTATTGTGAATGCCGAAGAAGGGAATTCTTCAACTCCTGAATTTTCTTTGGGGCAAATTACTGTTGAGGCCAAAAGACCTGACTGGGAACAGAAATTGTCACCGGGAACAGTTACGGTGATAAGACCGGATGACTACAAAGGGGAACAAAAAACACTGCCGGATTTATTAAAGGATGTACCGGGGGTACATGTGCGCGAAGTCAACGGCAAAGGGCAATATACGACAGTAACCGTACGCGGCTCTACCGCAGCGCAGGTAGGTGTTTTTATTGATGGAGTACTCTCAAATATGGGCGGTGATGCCGCAGTCGATATTTCAACCATACCGGTAAAAAATGTGGAACGTATTGAAGTTTATCGTGGTTATATACCAAGTCGTTTTGCGGGAACTTTTATCGGCGGCGTAATTAATATTGTTACCAAAAAACCTACTAAAGCAAATGTTTCAGCCGAAATCGGCAAGAGCTCCTATGG
>RZYX01000250.1 GCA_009930155.1 Clostridia bacterium
ATTTGATGCTGTCGGCAAAATTGTTTTGCAGCAAAAAAAATCAAGTTCCGAGAGATTATTCCAAATTAAAGTGTCGGAATTAACTGCTGGTAATTACTTTATTAAAGGCTATTCTGTTGCTGGCGAAAATATTGGCGAAATTAAATTCATCAAATTGTAAACATAAAAATAAAGAGAAAATGAGAAAAGTTTTACAAAAATCAGTTTTATTGCTCATAGCAATTTTTAGTTTTGGCTTAACAAGCCTATTTGCCCAAGTTCCTCAGGCAATCAATTTTCAGGCAATTGCCCGCGATGGCGATAGTAACCCAATGGTAAATACCAACATTCAAATTCGTTTGTCAGTAGTTGACGAAACTCCCGAAGGTACAGTTGTTTATCAAGAACTACGTGCCCTACAAACCAATGCTTATGGTTCGTTTTCGTTCCAAATAGGCGTGGGAGCAAACTTTGTTACCATCGGCACTATGCAAGAAATCGAGTGGGAAAATGGTAGCAAATTTTTAAAAATAGATTACGACCCAACAAACACATTTACATTTAGTTTGACCCTTGGTACAATAGAATTTGTTACTGTTCCTTATGCTTTTGCTGCAGAAACTGTTGTGTTTATTGATGCAACTGGTGTTGTTGATGGAGATGTGCTTGTTTACAATGAGGTAACAGGCAAATTTGAGCCTGGTACTGTAACTGCTGGTAGTGTAACATGGGACAATGTGCAGGATAAACCCGATTTTGCAACAGTTGCAACAAGTGGGGATTATGATGATTTGCTGAATGTGCCCGAACCTTTGACAATTTCAGTATCAGAAAATGGAGATACACTTTATTTTGGCAATGGCACTTGGATTGTAATCCCAGGTATTAGTTTTACTAACTCTGGAGCAGAAACATCTGGCACTTTTACTGATAGTCGTGATGGAACAGTTTACGAATTTGTAACTATAGGTACACAAGTTTGGATGGCAGAGAACTTGAAATATTTGCCAAGTGTTGTTGGACCAGGTACTGGTTCAGAAACAATCCCTTATTATTATGTTTATGATTATGATGGAACAAACATTAATGATGCAAAAGCAACCACAAATTATGCTACTTATGGTGTTTTATACAATTGGCCTGCTGCAATGGCAGGAGCAACAAGTAGTAGTATGAATCCCAGCGGAGTACAGGGGGCATGCCCTTCAGGTTGGCATTTGCCGAGTGAACCTGAATGGGCACAATTAGGTTATTTTTTAGGCGGTGAAAATATAGCAGCAGGAAGACTTAAGGAAACAGGAACAGAACATTGGAATAGTCCCAATATTGCAGCAAGTAATGAATTTGGATTTACAGCTATTCCTGGTGGTCGTCGTGCGAGTAATGGCGTTTTTGATTATATTGGATCAATGGGTCATTATTTTGGCGCTTCAGAAGCGGGTGTTTCATACTTTTGGGCGCGTAAAATTTACGATTACTATGGAAGTTATTTTGGAGATGAATCAAGTAAGCAAACTGCCTCTTCTGTTCGATGTATTAAAAATTAAAGATTTCTGAGAACTTCAGAGAGTTTCAAATTATTAAAATTGGAAAATATCTTTGCCATATTAATTAACAACAAATAAATGCAACTATGAAAAACATAAAACTAAGAATGCTTACTATCCTGATTGTCGCACTAAGCCTGTCAGGATATTCCCAAAACCTCGACCGTGTAACCCTATCCTCCGGCGGCATTTCCAACGAAGGAATTAGTGCTACCATTGGCGAGTTGTTTGTATTTTCGATAAATGCCGATGGCATAAGTTTGGATGCTGGTGGGCAAAGCGATAACGAAGATACTGGCGGTATTCCCGATTTGCCAACTGCAAACCCACTGCAAATCGAGCAGCAAATGCAAACTTTGGTTTATCCCAACCCTGTTGAGGATATGCTTAACTTGCAAATAAACGGGCTAAAAAGCGAAACTGTTTCGTTTCAGGTATTCGATGTTGCCGGCAAAATTGTTTTGCAAGAAACAAAATCCAGTGCCGAAAGAATATTCCAAATAAAAGTATCGCAATTAAC
>RZYX01000063.1 GCA_009930155.1 Clostridia bacterium
GATTCCTCCGTGTGTAATGGTGTTGTGGTAACTTCATTTTACACGAAAAATCTTTTATGGGCTATTTTTATTTGTCGCACTTCATTTTACAATCTATCTATTGTAAACATATAAATGTAGATTTAAACGACTAATGCGTACAAATTTCACCAAAATATAGCGTAAAAATGCAGCTTTTATATTGACTTTTAACAGCATATTTGCTAAAATGAAATTAAGCAAATATTGTTAATATTAATTGCTTTTGAAATGAGGCGGTATAATATGGACAATAAAAAGAATGAAGAGTCACATTTTAAAAAAGTACTTTTGGCTTTAGGCTTTTTCTTTCTAATTTTTGGTAGCATATTCTTTTTGAATTGTTGTCAAAATCAAAATGAAGATTATATGGATAATTCTGCGAATCTCGGAAGGTTAGAGCAAAAACAAACAACTGATTTAAACCAGCAACTTTTTGCAGTATCAATAAACTCTAAAATTTATGTTGATTCCACGGGACAAGCAGTAGCATATATAAAAAATGATAAGACAAATTCATATAATATGCAAGTAAATATAAAAGATGATATCACAGGAGAAAGTCTTTATCAATCAGAAACTATAAAACCAGGCAATGAATTAGACTCTATAACCATTAAAAACAACCTTCAAGTAGGTAAGTATGATGCTATCGCTGAGTTTTTTGCACTGGACAAGGATACAAAAGAGGTAAAAGGAAAGGTGATTGTAAAAGTTGTTCTTATAGTGGAAGTTTAAAATACTATAATGTAAAGGTGTTGATATTAAATGAAAAAGAAACTATCAGTATTTATAGCAGTTATTATGACTATGTCTATTCTCACAATATCAGTATACGCAGAGGGTGAACTTCATGATTCGTTTACTCCTAGCGAAAGTCTTGAAGCACAGGTTGATGGAACGGTCGAAAATTTTGATGAAACGGGCGAAAATTTAGATGAAACAGCAGAAGCCGACGCTGAAATTGGCACCGATTTTTACATCGTTGATTATCAGGATACTATACTTACATATCAATTGACAGTTGAAGTTCCAATGTTTGTAGCACTTGCCGTTGTTGGAGACGGTGAAGTTGCAGTACCAAGCGCAACAGCATATGGACTTAGAAACTTTTCAGGTTATCCAGTAAATATCACAGCAGTTGATGTTGTTGACCAACCTGGTGGATGGACTCTTGTTGCTACACCTACAAACGCAAAAGACATTGCCGTTAGCCTTGAAGGCCACAATTTGTTAGACCTTAATGTGGGCTCACAGACCTTGTCACAACTTCCTGCAGCAACAGAACTAGATGGTTTATACAAGGCTTATGCAATTACTGCAACTGCAATGGCAAGCCAAGAAGCAGCCACTACGGGATATCAGTTTAGCGTTTCTTACACATTAGCACTTGACAAATCATGATTAATAATAGGTTTGTGTTAAATATATGGAAATCTGGCGCATTTATGCGTCGGATTTCCATTTTGTTAATAACAAATACACAATAACAGCTATAAAAATGGTTTTTGGAGCTGATTGCTATGGAAAAAAATAATTCAAATGAAAATATAAGATATATAAAAGAGCAGAGAATTAAACATAACAAAAGACTCAAAAGGTATAAAAACATTATGGCACTTATACTTTGTGCTATTGCAACGATTATTATTGCAATTATTTTAAAACATGGGTATGATTATTACTATGGCAATGCAGATACGGATAAAGATAATGATCCAAACGCTGTAATAGGTCAGCTTGAAGGCAAGACACCAGCTGAAGTTCAAAAAGAGCTGGATAGAGTTGTTAAAGAAACAAGTATGGTAATTTCAATTAACAGTAAGATTCAGATGGAAAACGGGTCTTCGTTAGCACCTTTAAGAATTGAGAATACACCTAACAATCATTATATTATACAAGTTTCAATAATACTTAATAATAGCAATAAAATGGTGTATAATAGTGGACTGATAGAACCGAATTATCATATAGATCAGGCAAAACTTAATAAGTCTTTGCCAAAGGGTAATTATGAAGCAGTTGCCATATTCTCTGCATACGATTTAAAAACGAAAAAATATGTCGGTCAGCAAAAAGCTAATATAACAATAGAAGTTAATAGTTGACAGTAAAAAAAGCCGCTACAATCCTTTGGGTTGTAGCGGCTTTTGCTTTAATATTAATCTATAGGTCGTTTAATGAATATGAGAATTTAAAGTAAATTTTGTAATGATATACGCCTGGATTTGAAACTACAGGTAGGCTGCCATCGGTAGTAATATTAAAATTAAGCGTTCCGCCACTTGCAAAGATTGTTCCAAAATCCTTGAAGTCCGTTGCCGGGGAGTCTGCACTAATTGATGTGAATTGTATATTGTTTTGAGTGGAGTTTACCCATAACTTAAAGGAACTCAGTTCAGTTATTGTTGGAAAGTACGGGTTGCTATATTCGTCAAGACCTGTTGTTTCATTTTCAATTAAAATGGCACTAATTTGGGAGACCAGTGGAAAAGTGGACAGATTGCTTAAATAATAACCATCGTTTGGAACATGAATGCTACCGTCTTTTGAGATATATAGATATATAGAAATTGGAACAGAAACGGTTATCTGCGGGACTACTGAATTTAGTGCAATTGAGATTGTATCTGATTTTGAAGTCGAACCATAAGCAATCGTTGCAAGGAAAGTAATCTCCCCACTTAATTCTTGCGATATAGAGTTGGCATTTTTTAGAGATATAGGAAATGTTGATATACTTCCCGCAGAAACACTTGTTAAAGATTGCGCAGAGTTTAGATTGGTGTTGTTGAGTGTGGCTTCAATTTTACTCATTGCAGTTGTTGAGCCAAAGGTTTCAACATTGTTAGTTGTAAAAAATCCATTGTTAACTAATGTTATGGCACTTCCACCGAGAGTTGCATTTGCTGCTTGGGTTGTAATGTTAATAGCCTGTCCGCTTGCATTATAAACTTTAAAAGCTGCACTGTCTGTTGCTATCGCACCAGAGGTCTGGGATTGTTGCATCGTAAGAGAATCGTTGACTTCATACAGACTAAGTGGAAATGATTGGGATGTGACAGCACCATTATCAATTGATATTGAGTATTGACCAAAGGCAGAACTTGCATCAGTTATTTTAGAAAGGTCTATGTCTTGGTACACTAAATATTTATGAGTATTGGTAGTAGGGTACTTGGTATAATTAAGATCGTTGTAGGCTGCTGTATCTGCAGTGTTCCATTGACTTGTTTGAGATATTAAGTTGGAATTGCCGTCGCTGGACATTTTATCCTTAACTACTTGGTTACGCGACGTATCTGCCAAGCTTACGTATGAATTGGCAATACGGCTCCAATAGCCATAAGCGTAACCCCACAATTCACAGAGAGAGTTGTATGTAGCATCGTAAGTTCTTGAAAGTGTTACAAATTGCGATATGTTACCAGCACTCTCAGTACCTGCAACAGGGTAACCGTTATACAATAGATTATCCTGTGGACTTTTGTAATAATTTAAGCTCCTTGTGTATTGATAAATTGATTTGGCTTTTTCGCTTATCGTAAAACCACCAGAAAATTGTGCAGCAACACGACAACGAGAGTAGAAAGTGCTATTTAATGAATCAGTAAATGGAAGTTGTACACCACTACCACCAGCTCCACCGATTGAGCCTGTATTATCCTGGTACATATACCAACTGCCCCACTGAACACCGCCGCATTGTGTAACTCTATAGCTAAATGCATTTTCCTTATATTTATAACCTGAAAGCTGGAGTCTTATAATAGTGTTTTCTCCAGCACGGCCAACATATCCGTTTTGAAGAATATCGGTAGTCTTATTGACAAAGTAGCCACCATTAGTTTTAACAAATATTTGGGTTTGTGCACCATAATATGAATAATCGCTACCAGAAAGAGGTATGGGAGTTAGGGCTTTTGAAGGTAGTACAATTGCATTTGATTTTTCGGGTGTTGAAAAGCTTATATTATCGAGTTTTTCATAGGCATGTGCTACTAAAAGCATGTTAGTATAAGTAAGGGAGATAACAATACAAAGGAAAACACAAAGCGAGCGGAAAAGTGCGCTAAATAAAAAGCGTATAACATTTGTGCTTTTCATAGTTTTCCCTCCTTTATAAAGACAATCCTTCATTTTTATTATATAACATTATGTTATAACGGTCAATGTTTTTTGTTTAAATTGTTATAATATAGAAAAAATAAGTAGTAAAGTTAAACAATAAATAATATTTTGATTTAACAAAAAAACGTCCTGAAAATATAACAGGGCGTTTTTAAATATTTTAAATCTTTTTATTTGATTTTCACTTGGGATTCTTTCTTTTTAGGAAACAAGAATTCAAGCTTTGTTTCTGATATAATTACAGAAATAAAAATCATACAGAAACCGAATACAAGCTTTTTTGACATAAGCTCGCCAGCAAGTAAAATAGAAAATAAAACGCCAAATACAGATTCAAGCGAAAGTATTATAGCTGCTGCAGATGGAGTTGTATATTTTTGACCAACGCTTTGAAGAAGTATCCCAATAGCTGTGCAGCCTATTGAAAGATACAAAATGCCACCAATCATATCTGGTTTGATTTGGGTGACTCTAGCTTCGAATATGAGTGTGCATATAAGAGAGAAAATTGAGCAATATGCAAACTGAACAATAGTTAGCAGAACTGGGTCGTGGCCTTTTGAAAATCTTTTGATAGCTACAATGTGCGCTGCAAAGAAAAAGCCACCAAGTATTGTTAGAAGATCGCCCTTGCATATGCTTAAATCAGATTTAAGAGAGACAAGCCCAATGCCAAGAACAGATAAAAATGCAGCAAGAATATTAAAAAAGTCCGGCTTTGATTTGTCTGTAATCCAAAACAAAAAAGGAACAATAACGCAGTAAATAGCCGTTAAGAATGCATTTTTGCCAGGAGTTGTGTCTGTTATTCCAAAGGTTTGGGTGGCATAAGCGAAAAAAATGCATAAGCCGATAATTCCACCTTGCCACAAATATTTTTTGTCGATTTGTTTTAATCGTTTTGCAAAAATAATAGCAAGCACAAGAAACGCAATGGAAAATCTGACAGCTAGCAAAAAAAATACAGGCAGAACCTCGACAGTGTTTTTAACAATGACGAAGGAACTGCCCCATATTAATGTTGCGAAAAACAGAGCAAGTCTTGCAAGCAGGGACTTGTTTTTATTTTTAGACAAAATAAAATCCCCTTTAAAAATTTTAAAGAACCTTTGCAAGAAAGCTTTTTAGTCTGTCACTTTGTGGATTTAAAAACACATCTTCAGGAGTTCCCTGTTCAATGATATTACCCTCATCCATAAATAAAACACGGCTTGCAACTTCTTTTGCAAAGCCCATTTCATGAGTAACAACAACCATGGTCATGCCATCTTTTGCAAGCTCTTTCATAACATCTAAAACTTCGCCAACCATCTCAGGGTCAAGTGCGCTTGTAGGCTCATCAAAGAGCATAACATCAGGGTTCATTGCAAGAGCTCTGATGATTGCAACCCTTTGCTTTTGTCCGCCAGAAAGTTGAGAAGGATAAATATTAGCTTTGTCTTCAAGCCCAATTCGCTTAAGAAGTTCAAGAGCTTTTGACCTAGCGTCTTCTTTTATTTTTGACTTAGTTTTAGTATCGATAATAATTTTTTCTTTGCTATTTAGCCCTAAAGCTTTTTTGAATTTAATTGCCATATTGTGACGCTTGGCTTTTTTCATCCTAGTGGTTTCAACATGAACAGGCGAAATCATAATGTTTTCGATTACTGTTTTGTTGTTAAAAAGATTAAAGTGCTGGAACACCATTCCCATTTTTTGACGATGAACATTAATATCAACATTAATGTCGGCAATATCAACATCATTAAAAATGATACTACCGCAGGTTGGGTCCTCCATACAGTTAAGGCATCTGAGAAATGTGCTTTTTCCTGAGCCAGAAGGACCGACGACAACAACTACTTCGCCCTTATTTATTGTGATATTTATATCTTTAAGGACGGTAAGGTCACCGTAACATTTTTTAAGATTAACGACCTCTATCACTTTTTCTCAGACTCCTTTCCATTATTTTAATCAGCATTGTAATCGCAAATACAATTACAATATAAATCAATGCCATTACTAAATATGGCACCATAAATTCGTAGCTATTGCTTCCAATATAGTTGAACGCAACATATAAATCAGTAGCACCGATAAAGCTTACAACAGAAGTTTCTTTAATAAGTGCAATGAACTCATTGCCCAGAGTTGGTAGAATATTTTTAACTGCTTGAGGTATAACAATTTTTCTCATTGTAACACCATAGCTTAAACCAACTGCTCGTCCGCCTTCCATTTGTCCAATGTCAACGGACATAATACCACTTCGCATTATTTCCGAAATATAGGCACCACTATTCATTCCAAATACCCATATAGCGACTGTGACAGAAGCCATTTTTATACCAATCATAGGTAGAAGAACATAGTAGAACACGAGTAGCTGAACAACTATTGGCGTTCCTCTAAATAGGCCAACATAAAGGCTGCAAATTCCGTTTAATACCTTTGGTAATGTTTTATACTTTGGAAGCACTCTGATTGTTGCAATTAAAGTACCAATAAGAATACCGATAAGCAAACCGATTATAGCAATTACAATTGTGTTTTGAAGCCCTTCTACAACGGTTTTGTAACCGCCATTATCAAAGAAGGACTCTTTAAAAATTTGTGTCTTTCTATCAAAGTTTCCCATAAATAAAATCCTTACATATATAAACAATGCCTCACCATTGCTGGTGAGGTTACTGTTTTAATTTATAAAATCGCGTACATTAAAATTAAGAAAGTGCATTAATAGATTTTACTATATAATTAGCAGGAGCTTCATCAATAATAACATAGTCTATATTATCATTTATAGCATCCTGAACAGCAAGTGAACCATTGTCATAGTTCTTTGGAGTTACTTTAAATCCATCAAAGCCCCATTCGTTGTTACCTTTAACATAAAACTCACCAGTTGTACCTGTTTGGTAGCCGATTTTTGTTTTGCTGTCAAATGAGTTCAAAATCTTTTCAACATCTGCAGTAGTTTCACATTTGTCAAATGTTGTGTCATCGCCTTTAACGATAAGTTTTTGGGATGCTTGATAATAAGCGTCTGAGAATTGAACATACTCTTCTCTTTTTTCATTTATTGTAAGCCCAGCCATTGCTATATCACACTGATGCTGACCAACAGAAAGGCAAACAGAGTCGAACTTCATATTTTGAATAACGAGTTCTTTATCAAGCTTCTTTGCAAGAGCTGCTGCAATTTCCATATCTATACCATAATATTTGTCACCATTTTTGTATTCAAAAGGCTCAAAAGCAGCATTTGTAGCAACAACAAGCTGGTTTTTTGATTCATCAAGAGTAGCGGATGTAACCGCTGTTGGAGTGCCGTCGCCAAAATATTTGTTGCAGATTTCGTCAAACTGGCCGCTTTCTTTAATCTCAGCTATAAAGCTATTAACTTCAGTTAGGAGCTCAGGCTGATTCTTATCAACACCGAAAGCATAATCTTCTTCAGTAAGCTTAATATCAATAACCTTTACTGCTAATGAACTTGCTTTTTTGGTTGTTTGTTCTTTGTCATCATTTGTTGTTTTTTCGCTACAAGATGCGAATGTTGCTACAATAAGGCAAAGAGCAAGGCAGGTTGCAAAAATTCTTTTTAATTTTTTCATGTTGTTTCCTCCAATTCGTTTTATGCGACAATTATACTACTAAATGTATATTCATGCAATACCTAAACTCTATTGACAAATTAGTCGATATTTCCTATAGTGTAATTATGATAAAATAGGTAGCAAATAAATTTTAGTGGGAGATTTTTTAAAATGATTTATAAAAGTTTTTCAGAATTAGTAGGAAAAACTCCACTTTTAGAGTTGTCAAAATTCGGCAAACAAAATGAAGTTTGTGCAAGAATTTTGGCAAAACTTGAGTATTTTAACCCAGCAGGAAGCATAAAAGACAGAGTAGCTGTAGCTATGATTGAAGATGCAGAAAAAAAAGGTTTTATAAATAAAGACACGATTATAATAGAGCCAACAAGTGGCAATACTGGAATTGGTCTTGCTGCGGTTGCCGCATCAAAGGGCTATAATATGGTAATCACAATGCCAGAAACAATGAGCGTAGAGAGAAGAAAACTTCTCAAGGCTTATGGTGCAAAAATCGTACTTACAGATGGTAGCAAGGGAATGGTTGGGGCAATTGAAAGGGCAAAAGAACTTTCAATGGTAACAGAAAATAGTTTTCTTCCAGGGCAGTTTGAAAATATTGCAAATCCCGAGGCACACAGAGCAAGTACAGGTCCAGAAATTTGGGAAGATACTGAGGGCAAGGTTGATATTGTTGTTGCAGGTGTTGGTACTGGCGGAACAATTACGGGTGTCGGCGACTACTTAAAGTCAAAAAATCCAAATATAAAGATAATTGCAGTTGAGCCTGAAGAATCACCTGTGCTTTCTGGGGGCGAATCTTCACCGCATGGTATTCAAGGTATTGGTGCAGGGTTTATACCAGCTACATTAAACACAGAAATTTATGATGAGATAGTACAAGTGTCTACAAAAGAAGCGATAGCGACTGCAAGAGAGCTTGTAAAGTCAGAGGGTATTTTGGTTGGAATATCATCAGGAGCAGCTGCGTTTGCAGCTAATCAAGTTGCTAAAAGACCAGAGAATACAGGCAAAATTATTGTTGTAATTTTACCAGATACTGGAGAGCGGTATCTTTCAACTTCTTTTATTGAAGAATAAATTAAAAAGGAAATGGCACAGGGATAATAATTTCTCTGTGCCTATTTTAAACTATGTATTATTATTCTATTAACGAATATTTGAAAAATGAGTTTGGAGAAAAGCTTTATAAGATTTCTCTGAATGGTAATATGACCTGCCCAAATAGGGACGGAACCCTTGGGGATAGAGGCTGTATTTTTTGTAGTGCTGGTGGGTCAGGCGATTTTGCTCCAAAAGGCTCAATGCCACTTGATGAGCAGATTGAAAATGCAAAAGTGAGAGTCAAAGGCAAATTTAGTGGAGATAAATATATTGCATATTTTCAAGCTTATACAAACACATATGCACCAACGCAGTATTTAAAAGAGCTTTTTGAAAAAGTTATACAGTGTGAAGACATTGCAGCACTTTCAATAGCAACAAGACCCGACTGTTTGCCCGATGATGTTTTGGAACTTATTGCAAGTTTAAATAAAAAAAAGCCAGTATGGGTAGAGCTTGGATTACAAACGGCAAATGAAAATACAGCAATGTATATTCGCAGAGGATATAAGAATAATTGTTTTGAGTATGCTGTGAAAAGGCTTAACGAAATCGGAGTGCATATTGTTACACATATTATTCTTGGGCTTCCGGGCGAGAGTGAGCGGGATATGCTAGACACCGCTCATTATGTTGCGCACTGTGGTACACATGGTGTGAAAATTCAGCTATTGCATATATTAAAAAATACAGATCTTTTAAATGACTATCAAAGCGGAAGTTTTAAAGCATTAACGATGGAGCAATACATAGATTTGCTCGCAAAGTTTATAGAGCGTTTGCCACCTAATATGGTTGTGCATAGAATAACAGGTGATGGTCCCAAAAACTTGCTGGTTGCACCTTTGTGGAGTGCTGACAAGAAAAAGGTGCTAGGCAGTATAAATGCAGAATTTAAAACAAGGGACATAACACTGAACAGCCCCCTGAAAAACGGACGTTGAATAAAAAGGACCCTCTATTGTAGAATTAAATAACTACAATAGGGGGAATTTTTATGCCATGCAGAAAAGG
>RZYX01000251.1 GCA_009930155.1 Clostridia bacterium
GTCGTAGTCTTGCGTGTATTCGTTTCTATAATTATGTGCCTCGTCAATAATAATGAGCCATTGTTCGTTTTCTCTTACTCTGGAATAGTAGTAATCTAATGCCTTTCCAATTATACCCCGACTAAAAACATTAGCTTTAACCCCAAAGTCTGTCCGGTAATCTTCCCATTGTGAGACCAAGTGAGGTGGTGCAATAATGATTGTACGCAGGTTTAAGTTATTGGCTATTGCGGAACCAATGATACTTTTTCCCAGACCAACCACATCTGAAATAATCACTCCGTTGTGTTTATTAATGGTATCTAATCCCATTCTTACAGCATCTTCCTGATACTTCAAATCAAAAAATCGACCTCCTGTAATATCGTGCGGTGTTCTAATTCGTTTAGAAGTGTCCAGATTAAAATACTCATACAAAACACGCAAATACATCAGATAAGGCGGATAAATCTTTTCAAACCAAGTATGTTTGATTACATTGTCCTCAAATTCTTCAATGTGTTCTTTATCCGCTAAAACAATGGCATTTTCCCAAAGCTTCTCAAATATCCCCATAGCTTCGTTGTATTCTGCTTTGTCGTGAAAGCGAACATTAATTTCGTTCTGTCCGCTTAATCCGCTGTATGTTAGATTACTGGAACCGGTTATTACAGAACCAGGGGTTTCTCCGTCTTCACTGTGTTCTTCCTTGTAAGAAAAAATATACATTTTAGCGTGTGATGGGTCTTTGGTTTTTCTGATTTCGAGTGTTCCGTTTTTTATTTTTTCAAAATAAATTTTAAAGGCTTCTTGCTTTTTCTTGCTTTCAAAGTAATCGGTTTTTGTAAACAAATTTACAATACTCTCGTAATTATCAAAGCGGATGTCTTGCCTTGATGACTTTTGTTTTTTGACGAAAGAATGGAGATTGTACGTTTGGTTTTGTAATTCAGCTTCCATTTCTAATCCGACAAGAATACGCATATTTTTATCGTGGATATTTTCATATATCTCCTCGATGCCTGAAAAGTAAAAATAACCAACTAAAAAATGTAACGATGATGCCTTGGTAGGTAGGATACCCGTTATAATTTTGGACAGGGTTTTGTCGCCTTTGTTTGTGATGAAATACTTGGAACTCATAATTATTTACTCTTTAGTCGTATTCAACAACGCTCTCACATCCACATCCAAAGCTTCCGCTATAAGCCCGAACACCTCTACCGAGGGTTGCGCTTTGTTGGAACACCATCTGGAGATGGTTGTTTCATTTTTACCTATTCTCTCCGCAAGCCAGCGATTGGTTTTGGCTTTTTCAGCTAAAACGACCTTAATCCTATTGGTGACTTTTCTTTCTGACATATTTGGCTTATTTAGTCAAACATTTGACATTATTAGATGCAAATATAGCGTTTTCATTTAAACCATACCCTATAATATTCAAGTTATTATGCCGTAGGAGGAATGTCAGCACTTAGTGCAAGGTGCAAGTATCTATATATAGATAGACTTGCACCTTGCACTAAAGGTAAGTAGTTAAAATTCAGAATGCTTTGGTAGTTTCAAAAATAGTTGTAACTTTGAACCTGAATCTTATGCAGACAAATTGATGCCAATGGCAGCCAGAACTGCCAAAAAACAGTAGGTAATAAAATGCTAACCTAATTTGTACTCCATAAGTGTCTTTGAAATATTAATTCACTGAATTTTAGCGGTCTAACGTGTTTATCTCAAAATTCGTCCATTACGCTAAACAAGGTGCTTGAAGCGACGAGTAGTTGAAGTGTTGAAATACAGCGAGTTGGCAGTTGCTAACCTAAACTGTACCCCCTTAAGAAAAACAAGAGGGTAATGCATTGAAACAAAGCTAATTAACCTACAAAGGTGGCTTTACCGTCCATACCGCAAAATAAAAGGTAAAAAGCTTGTAAAAAGTTTTTTACCTTTTTTATTTAGCTACAAATAATCTGAATAGTCATTTTCTCACTGTAGTATTTCTTTAAGATTCCATGCCTGCAAATGCTTAATGCCACATTTTAAGGGCAATGTGACATCATCAAGAGAA
>RZYX01000064.1 GCA_009930155.1 Clostridia bacterium
TCTTGACTATAACTTGCCATAGTAATCCACCTTTCCGATGATAGTTAAACCTATCATATATTATTTAGGTTACTGTGACAACAATCCTACCACACAGGGCTCTGCTCTCACTAAAATCAACATTAAATGGCGGATTTGATACAATATAATCAAATTTCATCAGTCCATTCTTTTGTTTATTGAAATGCTGTGGCTCTAATAGCGTATCTCCATGTACTACAGTCCAAGCGAATGAACAAGATTATTCAGAATTAGATTCAATCGCAAAAATTCATTCGACTTCTGTGAAATATCCTGTGTATAAATCGTACAATTCTCTTCTCCTATTTCATGTGCCAGTGAAAGTACAAGTGTTCCAGACCCTGCTGCAGGATCTATGTTCCTACTGATTTTGATACAAAAATAAAAAGCCCTCTCCAGCACAAGTGTGCTGAAAAAGGCTTGAAACAAAGGGCTTCCGAGGCTCGCCAGGTTGATTGCGTTGTTCCCGGAAGCTCTTATTCTATTAGCGATTTAAAAGTTGATGTTAGCCTCGCTACGGCCAACATACCCTGCATAACAATCCCCAGAAGAAAAATTAAAAAGTATTGGCAAAATTAAAAAGTAAAACTTGATGAAATAATTTGTATTAGACTTTTCTCACCCCTTGAAAGTTCAATTGGTATATTTTGCAAACCATGTTGATCTAATAATCTCCTTGCAACTTGAACTCCTGTATATCCCTTTTGTGTCGGTACTCTCAAATATTTAGCAAAATTTGATTGTACTTTGCTTTGGGCATATATGGTTAAAATAACTGCTGGAATTAAAATAATCATGGTTGGATCAAATCTAAAATAACTAAAAGGATAAAACATTGTCATCGCTCCTTAAATTAAAGTTTTTGGTAATCTAGTTCCTTTAATACGTTTTTAAACTGAATAGTAAACATTATACTTGTTATTGTAACAGCAATAATATCAGCTACTGGTTCTGCTAAAAATACTGCATCTACCTTGTTTTCTAAAAATAAAGGTAATACATATATTAGGGGAATTAAAAGGATTATCTTACGCAAAATAGCTAAAAATACTGATGTCTTTGCATTTCCCAAGGCAATAAAAGTCTGTTGGCAACTTATTTGAATTCCAAATAGCAAAGAAGCAGCCATGTAAATTCTCATTGCTTTAATAGAAGTATTAATCAACTCAGCATCCTTAGTAAACATTTTAGCAAATATTTGTGGTGATAACATTGTGATTGTCCACAAGCCTACTGAATAAATCAAAGATATCTTAAGTAGTAACAAAAATGTTTCCTTAACCCTCTTACCATTACCTGCTCCATAGTTAAAGCTAATAATTGGTGTGGCTCCTTGGGTAAGTCCAACTAATGGTAGCATGGAAAACTGCATAACACTTGATAGGATGGTCATGGCCCCTACTGCTAAATCCCCACCATATTTAAGTAGAGATGTATTAAATGATATCATTAAAATACTTTCTGTTGATTGCATAATAAATGGTGCTAGTCCAAGGGCTATACAGGGTAATAATACTTTAAAATCTATCTTTAAATACTTTTTCTTGATTTTTAATAAAGTCTTATCTCCTATAAGAAATTTTATAACCCATAATGCAGAAACTCCCTGTGATATTATAGTTGCTAAAGCTGCACCCTTTACTCCCATATTAAACCCAAAAATAAATATTGGATCTAATATGATGTTTAATATTGCTCCAATTAGTACCGTAAACATACTTGTCTTTGCAAATCCTTGTGCTGTAATAAATGCATTTAGACCTAAAGAAAGTTGTACAAACAATGTTCCACAAGCATAAATTTTCAAATAATCCAAGGCATATTTTATAGTATTTTCACTGGCCCCAAATGCCATTAACATTTTCTCCCCAAATATCAAAACTACTGCTGTTAATGTAACTGAAATCAATACTAATGCAGTGGTACAGTTTCCTAGTATTTTTTCAGCAGCATCCTTATCCCCTTTTCCCATCATAATTGAGGAACGTGGCGCACCACCCATACTAACTAAAGCAGCAAATGCTGATATAACCATAATTATTGGCATTGTAACGCCTACTGCAGTTAAAGCAGTAGCTCCAACTTCTGGAATATGCCCAATATACATTCTATCAACCAAATTATACAAAAGGTTGATAATCTGTGCTGTAATTGCAGGAACAGCCATACTAAAAAGTAATTTTTTTATACTTTTAGTGCCTAATTCACTTTGTTGTTTATTTTCCATTTCTTCTATCTTCCTCTCATTCTTCAAGTTCATCAATGATGTTTTCATACATTTTATTTAATACTATTTCCATTGCTTTATGTTCTTCTTCAGATATATTAGAAGTAAGAATATTAAAAAATTCTTTTTGAACTTCATGTAATTTTTTTACAATTGAATTAGTAGCAGGTTTGATTTTTTGATGAATACATCTTTTATCTGTTTCATCTATCTCATATTCTAAAAAACCTTTTCTATATCGGAATTTATTATGTCCTTTTTAGGGGAAAAAACTATATACAGAGTTGATAAAACCCCTTGTTCATAACGTTCTAAGCGTTTTACAGCACCAAATGGAAAACCATCTGAATAGCTTTTATTGTAAGCAAATTCCCCTTTTTTTACCAAGTAGTAATTGCTAACATCTAGGCTTGCAATTCGATTATTGAAATAGGTAATCTGATCAACTAATCCATAAATTGCTGAAATCGTGAGTGGTAATGTTGACTCTAAGTTTGTATTCTTCCTAACAACTCGATCCGCTATATCTCTCAACTTACGCTGTTCCCAAGCGTCAGCAAATCCATTAAAACGAATCTCTGGTTTGTTTTGACCATTTTGTGGAAACATTTTTTCTAACATCGCTTTTTTTAGATTTTTTATTTTTAATAGCTTACGCTGATGAAGGGTGATAAGGTTGTCGAGGTTCTCAAAATATTCCCCGATTGCTTCTTGTTCTTTAAAATTAGTTGGTGTCGGAATATTAAAACACGCTAAGTTACTTCTACTAATTCTTTGTCTAGTTCCTCCAGCAAGAGAGGTATTAACTTCATTAAAGTAATTTTGCGATGATAAGTATTGAAGCAAGAATTTATTGCTACAATCAGATGCAGTTCTAGCTATAGTGCAATCGACCGCAGTGATCACCTTCACGCCTAAAAACGGCATTATACAAGCTCTTCCCGCAGGTTCGGGAAGTCTTGAAATGAGAATATCACCTGGTAATACTTCCTCGCAGTTCAGCTTTATAAAAGTTTCCTCAGTAATCCACTTTTGATTGTTGGGTTTGTCGAGAAATTCTGCTATACCTACATTACCAGTTTGAACTAACCGAACCCCTGAATCACTTTGATCTTTTGATTCAATCCAATCACCATCAGCGAACAATACACACAATTCTCTAAGCTTACGCTGTTCCCAAGCGTCATTAAAACCTTTAAGTCTGATAGCAGGATTTTTTCTATTTTCAGCCATTTTATTTGCCTCCCAATAGCAATTTTAATTCTGCCAACCCCTTCATATCAGACTCACTTCCAGTCAAATCGTCCAACATTGTTGATAAAATAGCCTCTGTTTTCTTGATTTCTTCTTCCACATTAGCCAATGTTGTAATATACTTATCAGCTAAAGTTTGGACTTTTGATTCTAAATATCCTAACACCTCATTTGGCAATTGATTCAAACCATCCAAGATTGGCGTAATCCACTTTTTATTCAAAAGTATCTCAACCTGATCATCGTTTAAACTCTCTATCGTTTTTTTCGTAAGCAAATGAAGTTTTTCTGAATCTAGTTTGATAATACCCTTTAATTCCTTTTCTTCGTCTAATAGGGACTTCATCTTTAAAAGTTTAAATTCGGGACTATCTTCAGAAAAATTAGTTACAGTATTATTTTTAAGAATCTCATTTGCAGCTTTAGTCAACGGTCCTGATAAAAATGCAGTGTTATCTTCATTAAGGGCATCCGACAATTCCTCTTTCTCATCTTCAGATAAAGAATCCATAATATCTTGCTTTTCCGATAAAATTGTTTGTAGTCGTGATTCTTTCTGATTAAGATCTTCTTTTTTGTTTAATAAAAAAATCTCTTGAACCAAATCAAATGGTAAAATTCTTCCGACCCAACCTTCTTGCACTTCTATATCTTTTCCGTTTTTCTTCTTCGATACCATATATGGATCAACTTGTTTAAGTGCTTTATGACCTTCAGTTTGAATCATTTCAAGATCAACGCTGATTTTCACCCACTCATCATGAAGAAGTTGATATGCTATATATTCATCAATGAGCGAAATGCTTTTAAGGCGTTCAAAAATTTCATTCCCTATAAGTGTTTCACCACTTGATATTTTTAATTCATCCATTTTTTTAATGAGTTGATCATATAGCGATTTGTCAAAATTCTCAAATGCTTTATCAAATTGAACTTTGAACTCTAATATAGTTTGATGCCCTTTAATGACATCTCTTAAATTTTCGTTAACAACATCCATATGCTCCTCTGAAATTTCAATAAAAAGCGATTCCTTCAAACCTGGGAAAGCCTTCCAAAAATTATCAAGTTTATTAATCTCTTTCTTTGGAATCCCTCCAAACATAGAAGCATAAATATCCCAACTTTCTGGAGCTCCAGACGAATCGACATACCTTGGTATATTAAGATTATAATCATTACTTCTTATTTCATCTCTTGTCACAACTTTTGAAAACTTTTGAGCATTCTTGCGCTGTATAACCGCATCTGTTATGCGCTTAATATCCGATGCCTGAAGCAGATTATTTTTCCCAACTTTCATAAAGTTTTTAGAAGCATCAACTATTAATACGTCAGTATTCTCTCTTTTTTGTTTTAACACCATTATTATCGTAGGAATACCGGTACCAAAAAATATATTAGCAGGCAGCCCTATAATTGCATCAATGTGATTATTTTCAATAAGGTTTTTACGAATAGTCCCCTCTTCACCTCCACGGAACAATACACCGTGGGGCAAAACGATAGTCATTATACCATCTGGTTTGATATGATATAAGTCGTGGAGTAAAAATGCGTAGTCTGCTTTTCCTTTAGGAGCTAATCCAAACCTTGCATATCGTGGATCAGATTCTTTGTTTTCAGGATCCCAATTTTGCGAATAGGGTGGATTTGAGACTACGGCATCAACATAAAGAGGATTATATGATCCAATAGGATCATTTTCATCAAAATACGGCCAGTCATCTTCTAGTGTATCCCCATTACGTGTTAGTATATTTGAAGGCAAAATTCCGCGCATAATCAAATTCATTCGAGTTAAATTATACGTATTCTGTTTAAGTTCTTGTGCAAAATATTTGATATTGTTTGCGTCCTCAATATGTTTCGCAACGCAGTTACCAATATTTATTAGCAAACTTCCCGAACCACTTGTTGGGTCTATAGAATGGTTTATCTTGCAAAAATCATATGAAAATGATCCATCGATGTCATGAGCATAAATCTCATTCTGCCTGACTGCTAAAAGGGTCGGAACACACTTGAGAATCTCAGGGTACTTTTTCAATAATGAGACGAAGTCTGATTCAATATTTTTAGAGCCGATCAAAGAATTCATAATGTTAAGTTCTATCTTTATGGAATCAACATTAGAATATACTTTGGGGAAATCCACATAATAGTTATAGCCATTTATACTAGAACGCATTTGTCCAAGCCACGTGTTAAAATCTCTCATATTTTTTCCTCCCGTTGCAATCGCCTTTTTGACAATTCAATATATTCTTCAACATTATCAATACCAATATATCTTCGTCCTAATCTTTTCGCAGCAACACCCGTTGTAGAGCTACCACAAAAAGGGTCCAGCACCAAGTCTCCTTCGTTCGTTGATGCTTCGATTATTCTCTGAAGAATATAAGTTGGCTTTTGCGTAGGATGTTTCCCTTCAATTTTCTCTTTAGCAGGTGTCAATGGTCCTGGCCACACGTCCTTCATTTGTTTGCCGCCGTTTTCGGCTTTCATTGTATTATAGTTAAATAGATGTTTAGATTTCTTGTCGTTCTTCTGCGCCCAAAGAATAGTCTCAGTGCTATGAGTGAAACAACGGCAAGCCAAGTTGGGAGGCGGATTTGTTTTCTGCCAAGTAATGTTGTTAATTATTTTAAATCCTTCTTGCTCAAGGGCAAAACCAATACTGTAAATATTATGCAAGGTGCCACTTATCCATATACTCCCATTAGGAGCTAGAGCTTTTTTACAAAGACGAATCCATTTTTGATTGAACTTATGCTTTTCCTCATCGGATGATACTTTGTCCCAGCTTGCTTTATCAACCGATACCATCCTCCCAGAGTGGCAAGTGATGCCACCATTACTCAGGAAATAAGGTGGATCTGCAAAAATCATATCAACTGATTCAGGCTTGATTTTCTTTAGAATAGAAAAAGTATCTCCTAAAATCAACATTTCACTTTCAGTCCTGTAAAACGGAGATACCCTTCCTCTAAGCAGTTCTATCATTTCCGCTCCCACCTTCAATAATTTGTAACAATGACTTCTTTACCAACACGCTTAGATGCATCCCGATTTATGGCTCTTCGTACATCCACAGATTCAATTTTAAAACCATCATAAAGTTCGTGCACAAGCGGAACGTTGTGATTGCTCAACATAACCTTGGCACCTATGGAATCAAGTCGTCTAAATAAATTAGCTAAGCGCTTATGATCTTCAAATGAAAAACCATCTTTTGTATAGGTCGTAAAATTGGCTGTGTCGCTTACAGGAATATAGGGAGAATCAAAATAAACAAAATCTCCACGCACAACATCAGAGCATGCCACTTCAAAGTCTCCTTGTCGGATTTCGATATCATTACTTCTTAAGTAGATACCTATATTCCTTAAATTATCTGCATCAATTGATACACCGCCAGCTTTGTTGTTATAGGGGACATTAAATAATCCCTTTGAGTTAACTCTGTATAGGCCATTAAAACAGTGCTTATTGATCCAGATCATTAGAGCAGCACATTCAGAGTCCAATTCATTCGCTACAATCTTCTTGTTATAATACGCCCGCAATGCCATATATCTATCTGTATCACATGCTTCTGCATCAAGAAGATTCACCGAATTAATAACCGCTTCCGCATCTAATTTCAACTGACGATAAACATTCAGAAGTTGTTCATTGGTATCGTTAATAATCGCTTTATTGGGCTGCACATCCAGTAATAAAGCACCCCCGCCGATAAAAGGTTCATAAAATGTGCCGTATGATTCAGGCAACCGCTCTTTCAGCCTATCTAATAGCTGCTTTTTACCGCCAGCCCACTTAACAAAAGGTCCTATTTTGAAATCCATGATTTATTACCTCCCAGTGTTACATAGATGCCATAGTTCTAAATATAAATCAAGTCAAGTAGTGATTGTTTTTCTTGATATGTCGAATAGAACGGCATCATTGACCATCCATTCGCCTAATGTCATACACGAACTGCTTTTGAAAATAAAATGCGTGATTTTTATTCGACACATAGCGACCATAAATATTAGAGCGAATAGGATGATAGTTACCATTTCCGTCACGTGCATCTTTACTTCTAACTTGTATATGCATGCCGTTTGATGTGTGGATAAATCCGTCTGGACTGTTTTCTATGTGAACTCTAAGCTGTTCGCAAATAGAGTAGTAGTCTTCACGCCAAATTTCTCTAAGTCTGGAGAATTTATTCTTTGACAAGTCAACGTGAACACTTGGCAAAAACATCCAATCCTCTGGACGACCATCTTTACAAACAGGCACATAAAGTATGTTATCTATTTTTTGATACAAATGTGTATCCTCAAACGGACGTTTTTCTATTAACTCATCAATAATGCTGCTTATTTGTGTGATAAATACGGTTTCCCTTGGGTTTCCAGCCTTATCACATTTATTAGTTTTCAATTCTCCATCTTCAAAATCCAAATTACTACATGATAGATTCATCCCCAATGACAATTCCAATAGCTGTCCTGTTTTTCCTTTGTTTACAATTATCATCTCCATGTCTGAAGAGGAAAATAGATCTCCAAATCTGACACCAGCTAATTCATTTAATCGATAATAAGCTTCTGCAAGTCGCATTTTTCTTCTCCTCAGATTTAATTAATAGATGGGACAATGCCCCATGTCATATATCTTCCAGAATAATTCCAATACCTTATATCCTGCTCGATAAAAAGCCATTTAATTGCCTTTACAATATGGTCTACAGGTAGTCCGCGTGTGAATATAAGTTCATTAATTTCAGCATCAGATACATCGTGGCATTCAAAAACTTTTCTTAGAAGACTGTATAACCTTGCATACATTTCAGGGTTTTCCTGCTTTTTTTTAAGTAAATCTTCATTTAGATCCTCATGTTTTGGAAAGTTTCTCCGCCGCTCTCCCGGAGCGGCATAATTTGTATTTTCAACACATACCAAAAAATCAAAACCATTATGTAAGTTCGCAGGTCTCTGGAGATAAACCCTATCACCTGATTTAAGAGTTTCTACGAAATAAATGTATTTTGATGCACTGTCACCGCTCCCTGTTCCTGGCTCCTCATCTGAAAGTTTATTGACAACACGCATTCTTACATCGTTTCGCGTTCCTTCATTTGAAAAGTAATGCTCAATCTCACGCTTAGCCATAAATTCAACCTCCTTAAAATCCTCTTTCATCACAAAGAACAGCAATATCCCTCCAACCCATACCTCGCATGAAATTAGCTGCTTCATGCACGCTCTTTCTTTCAAAAAGAAGCATGTGAATTCCCAAGCGTTTGATACGTTTTCCAAGTCTAGTAAATTGTTTTTGTTCCTCTGCAATCATGGCCATATACAAGATTGAAAAAATAATGTCCACATTAAGTGCATCTTCTTTGTATGCTTCTGAAATTGCAGAAATGCTGTTGAGTGAACTGTCTAAAACCTGCTTTCCAGTTAACTCGTATACTTTTACATAATCACTATAAATTTTTTCAACACCATATTTCTGTGAAAGTTGAAGAAGCTGCGCGAAATAATCAGTGTCACTAGGTGGCTTACGGAGGCCATTAATATTTGTAAAATAGACACACCAATCATCAAATTTACCTCGGTCGTACTCAAGAAAAGAACCATCAGAAAATGTCTTAATCATTTGTCCCATTTTGTCCTCCAATCTTATATGAAAAATCCCGAAAAGAAGTTTCATTTATTGTGTGATAGTACCATCTTTAATGTGATACGAAATTCCTCGTTCTTCACAAAAAGCAATCACGATTTTCGCTTGCTCATTGTAGAACTCTCGGTGTTCTCTGTATGCACTAACTTCTTTGCTATAATTTGTGCGCCCAAAAATTATTCTATCTACAAAAGCAACTGCTTCAAGAATAGCATTCAGTTCTTGCTGTATAAGATTCGGCGTCGGATATGGTTCAATACTGACCCATGTCTGGTACCCTTTTTCATGAAGCACCTTCAATGACTCCAGGCGCTCAGCATAAGGTGCCGCCCCAGGCTCTACTTTCATCCGATAATTTTCATCCAACGAGACAAGGGTTATACCATATTCATTATGCTTTGATAATTCCGCTAAGTCACTGGGCAGAGTCCCTTTTGTTAAGACACAGCATTTAATTCCAGCGTCATTTAGTTTTCTAATAGCTGCAATGCTCATCTCTGCTATTTCCGGATATCCATACATGAAAGGATCGGTCGTAAAACATAACTGTACAGACTCAATTTTATCTTTCAACCTCGGGATCTCTTTATCAAGAAGTTCTAAAGTGTTGGAAACCAGATACGGCTCCAACCAA
>RZYX01000065.1 GCA_009930155.1 Clostridia bacterium
CCATATATAATTTAGACTCTTTCTAAGTTACTTTTTATTTTATAAAACACATAAAAATCAGGCATTTAATTAATTAAAAATATTAATTTAGCGATTCTTATAAAAGTTACTAAATAACGAGTAGTTTTATTAAAAAATAACGAATATGACAAAGACAAGAAAATTCATCACATGCGATGGCAACTATGCGGCTTCACACGTATCGTATATGTTCAGCGACATGGCATGTATTTATCCGATTACGCCATCATCCAACATGGCAGAAAATGTTGACGAATGGGCTGCACATGGCAGAAAAAATATTTTTGGTCAAACAGTTAGAGTTGAAGAGATGCAATCAGAGGCTGGCGCTGCTGGTGCAGTTCATGGTTCTCTACAAGCAGGAGCTTTAACTTCTACTTATACAGCTTCACAGGGTTTATTGCTGATGATCCCGAATATGTACAAGATATCCGGTGAGTTACTCCCTGGAGTTTTTCACGTAAGCGCTAGAAGTATTGCAGCACAAGCTCTTTCGATCTTTGGCGATCATAGCGACGTTATGAGTACCAGACAAACAGGCTTTGCTATGCTTGCAACAGGCTCAGTTCAACAAATTATGGACATTGCTCCAATTGCTCACCTAACAGCAATCAAAACAAGAGTACCTTTCCTTCATTTTTTTGATGGTTTTAGAACTTCGCACGAAATTCAAAAAGTTGAATACTTCGAAAACGAAGAGATGGCAAAACTACTAGATTGGGATGCTGTTAACAGATTTAGGACTAATGCATTAAATCCTGACCATCCGTTTACAAGAGGAACAGCTCAAAATCCGGACGTTTATTTCCAATCAAGAGAAGCTGCAAACAAATTCTACACTGATATTCCAGATATTGTAGAAGAGTATATGCAAAAAATCACTGAATTAACAGGTCGCACTTACCATCCATTTACATATCACGGTGCCCCAGATGCAGAGAACATAGTTGTTGCAATGGGATCTATTACAGACACTTTAATCGAAACAGTTAATTATCTTAATGATCTTGGCAAAAAAGTTGGTTTAATCACTGTTCATTTATATCGTCCATTCTCTGAAAAATATTTTAGAAAAGTTCTACCAAAATCTGTCAAAAAAATTGCAGTACTTGACAGGACTAAAGAGCTTGGCGCTAATGGAGAACCTCTGTATCTCGATGTCAAAGAAATGTTTTACAATGACGAACACAAACCATTAGTTGTTGGCGGACGTTATGGATTGTCATCAAAAGACACAACTCCAGCTATGATGATTTCTGTTTATGAAAATCTCGAATTGACTAATCCAAAAAATCAATTTACAATTGGAATAACTGACGATGTTACAAATTTATCTTTACCAGTAAAAGAAAACATTTCGATTCTCTGCAAAGGAACATTTGAGGGAAAATTTTATGGACTTGGTTCAGATGGAACAGTTGGTGCAAATAAAAACTCTATTAAGATAATTGGAGACACTACCGACAAATACTGTCAAGCATACTTTGCCTATGACTCTAAAAAATCCGGTGGTTTTACAGCTTCTCACTTGCGTTTTGGCGACAAACAAATTCGTGCACCATATTTAGTTACAACCCCCGACTTTGTTGCATGTCATGTTCCTGCCTATCTCGAACAATACGACATTTTAGCAGGCATTAAACCAAATGGAAGTTTCTTGCTTAACTCAATATGGGATGCAGAAGAAACAAAGAAAAGGCTGCCTGATCACATGAAAAAAACTTTGGCAGAAAAGAAAATTAAATTTTATATTATTAATGCAACAGAAATAGCCGAAGAGATTGGGCTTGGTAACAGAACAAACACAATCTTACAATCAGCATTTTTCAAAATCTCAAATGTAATTCCTTACGAAAAAGCAGTTGAGCACATGAAGAAAATGATTGTTAAATCGTATGGCAAAAAAGGTGAAAGTATTGTTGCAATGAATTATAAAGCTGTTGATGCTGGCGATGCTATTACTCAAATTGAAATCCCTGCAGAATGGGCTAACATCAAAACCGATGGATTTAAAATAATTCGCACACGCGAAGTGCCTGAATTCATTGCATCTGTTGCTGATATTATGAATGCACAAAAAGGTGACGACTTGCCTGTTTCTACATTTAATGGTCGCGAAGATGGTACTTTTCCTAACGGAACCACAAAATACGAAAAACGTGGTGTTGCTGTAAATGTTCCGGAATGGATTTCAGAAAACTGTATTCAATGTAATCAATGTTCTTATGTTTGCCCTCATGCTGCTATCCGTCCATTTTTATTAACTGATGATGAACTTGCAAAAGCTCCGGCCAATACAAAAACAATCAAAGGTATAGGTGGAACAAAAGAATACAATTTTAGAATGCAAGTTAGCGTTTTAGATTGCACAGGTTGTGGAAACTGTGTGGATGTTTGTCCTGCTAAAACTAAAGCTTTAGACATGAAACCTCTTGGATCGCAAATGGAACAAGTTGATCGGTGGTACTATATGGATGAAGTGGTAGGATACAAAGATACTGTTTTAGAAAAAGATAAAACTGTAAAAAATTCTCAATTTGCTCAACCATTGTTCGAGTTCTCAGGTGCTTGTGCTGGTTGTGGTGAAACTCCTTATATCAAAACAATCACTCAGTTGTTTGGTGAAAGAATGCTTATTGCTAATGCAACTGGTTGTTCTTCAATCTATGGTGGTTCTGCTCCGGCAACTCCATACTGCCAATCATACAAAAGCGGTAAAGGTCCGGCATGGGCTAACTCTTTATTTGAAGATAATGCTGAATACGGTTTTGGAATGGCAGCAGGTATCGAAAAGATGAGAGAAAAAATAGCAATGTTACTAAAAGAAGCAAAATGGTCAGGAGCAGCAGCCGAAGCAACTCAAGAATGGCTTTCGGGCATGAATAACGCCGAAGCATCTGAAATTGCATCAGCAAAACTAATTGCAGCAATAGAAAAACTCGACGATCCAATCGCTAAAGAGGTTCTTGCTAAAAAACAGTACTTAATTAAAAAATCTGTTTGGGTATTTGGTGGAGACGGATGGGCTTATGATATCGGTTACGGTGGATTAGACCACGTTATTGCTTCCGGTAAAGACATTAATATTTTAGTTTTGGATACCGAAGTTTATTCAAATACAGGTGGACAAGCCTCTAAGTCTACTCCAGTTGGCGCTGTTGCAAAATTTGCTGCATCAGGCATGAGAACCCGCAAAAAAGATCTAGGTGCTATGGCAATGACTTATGGTTATGTATATGTTGCTCAAGTTGCAATGGGTGCAAGCCAAAACCAATACTTTAAAGCGATTAAAGAAGCTGAAGCTTATCCTGGACCATCACTAATTATTGCTTATGCTCCTTGTATTAATCATGGATTAAGAGCAGGTATGGGTAAAACTCAGGAAGAAGAAAAACTTGCTGTAGAATGTGGATATTGGGCTAACTGGAGATACAATCCAATGCTAGAAGCCGAAGGTAAAAATCCATTTACTATAGATAGCAAAGAACCGGATTGGAGTAAATTCCAAGATTTCTTACACGGCGAAGTTCGTTACACATCTTTGATGAAAGAATTCCCAGAAGAAGCAAAAGTTCTTTTCAAAGCTGCTGAAGAAAATGCTAAATGGAGATTTAATTACTACAAGAAACTTGCAAGTATGTAAGATAACAAATAAAAAAACTGCCTCAATTGAGGCAGTTTTTTTTTGCACAAAAGTCACTTTTCCATGATTAGACCTCAAATTCATAATAAATTAAATTCACTTTATACTATTTTACAACAAACTACGTTTATATTTGTAAAAAAATCAAAAAATGTTTAACAAAACACAATTACTTTTATTTTTCATACTTCTTGGTACAACACTGATTACCATATCGTGTAAAAAAATTGTACAGAGCGAATTCCCAGATATTGAACAGACTCCAGTAGTAAACAGTATTATTAAGCAAGACAGTGTAATCAAAATCAACATTTCGCTTAGCGGAAAACTAGACTCAAATGATTTAACATTTATCAAAAATGCCGTCGTCAAACTTTATGTTGACGATGTCTTAGCAGAAACTATTAATCACAGTTCAGATGGAATGTACATTTCAAACATTATAGCAGAATCAGGAAAAAAGTATTCTTGTGTTATTGAGATACAAGGCTACGATGAATTAAAATGTTCTTGCACTATCCCAAAGAAAACAGAAATACTTGAAACATCGCATGAAAACTTAGCATATATAGATGAAGAAGGTACAATATTCCCTTCTATTACGCTTAAATTTAAAAATAACCCCGATACTCTTCTTTATTACGAAGCAATAATAAAAGTTCTAAAGTATGAATCTTACTTTGATGAAAACGATTCTCTCTATGAAGAAAGCGCATATTTCAATGCACCTCTAGTTGGCATAGAAGATCCAATAATAATAAATGAAGGTTTACCTATTGCCGTTTTTAGCAACAAAATCATTCCCGGAAACGAATATACAATGACACTCAACTACTCTACAAGAGGTACCTCATGGAATTTAAGTCATTTATATCCGATAATAGTTGAATTACGCTCTGTAAGTTATGACTACTACAAATACGCTCAAGCCCTTTACCTTTATGAAGAACAATTAGATAACGAAAGCATTGATGGAAGAATAATTCCTCTTTCTATTTATTCAAATGTAGAAGGTGGTTTTGGAATTTTCACAGGTTACTCTACCTATGCAACCGATACTATTTTTCCTGAATAATACTCCTACATGAAAATGAAAAAATTAAATATAATACTTGTTTTGATTATGCTTATTAGCAATACAATATTTGCTCAGCATAAAATCAGAATTACAGGTTTTGTTACAGATGCAAATACAGGAGAATTATTAATAGGTGCAAATATTATTGAGAAAGGAACCACAAACGGAAGTGCAAGCGACAATAATGGTTTCTTTAGTATTATTGCGGAAGTTCCTGCTACTTTACAAGTTTCTTTCATTGGCTACACCACACAAGATTTTATTTCTGAAAGTACAATTGACACTTTAATCAAAATTGAACTCTCACCCGGCAATCAACTTGATGAAGTAGTAATAAAATCACAAACCAATCCAAAATTCAATATTACTAAGCTTAGTACAAAAGAATTATGTAGAATTCCATCATTAAGTGGAAAACCAGATATTGCAAAAGGCTTACAACTTATGCCGGGAATTCTTTCTCCTAACGAAGGGTCTAGCCTTTTACTTGTTCGTGGAGGAGATGTTGGTCAAAATCTTTACTTATTTGATAATGTTCCGGTAATCCATGTTAATCATCTTGGAGGATTTATTTCTGTTTTTAATCCAGATATAATAAACAATGTAGAAATTTACAAAGGAGGTTTTCCCGCAAAATATGGTGGCAGATTGTCATCGATAATGAATATTACACAAAAAGAAGGTGACAATTCTATGTTTAAAGGTTCGTTTGGAATTGGTTTAACAGATGCCTCTCTTACATTAGAAGGTCCACTCAAACTGAAAAACTCAAGCTTTATTATTGCAGCACGTAAAACCATGATCGAAGGTCCATACGCTTTACTATCAAAACTTGCAGGCGACTATATGATTGTTTATGGATTTCATGATATAAATGCAAAAGTTTCTTGGAAACCAGATAACAAAAATAGTTTCAATTTGAATTTTTACCAAGGAGATGACTATCTGCACTATTGGGTAGATTTTAGTAATACAAAGGCGCACAGTGGAGTAAACTGGGGAAATTGGCTGGGTTCATTAAAGTGGAACAGGGTAATATCTTCAAAGCTATTTTCAACAACGAGCATATCATATACACGATATCGTTTGAGGGACAAAGTTAATGCTGAAAATAAAGATACTGCAAACCCTTTTTCTTATGCAGAAAGTCTCAAAGCAACAGTTCAGGATTATTCTTTAAGGTCAGGATGGCAATACAAACTTTTAAAAAACTGGTCACTAGATTTTGGATTACAATCTTCTTTTTTAATTCATTCTCCAAGTATTATTTTCAAGTCAGATCAAGATGTGCAGCCAACACCAATCATTGTAAATTCATCAGAAAACGCAATCTATTTGGAGAACAACATTATTCTATGGAATAAAATTCAAACAAATTTTGGCCTGAGATACGTAAATTACTTCACAAATGGATTTTATGATTTCGCCTTAGAACCAAGGCTGAATTTTAATTACTTGATTAATAACAATCATACTATTAATGCAAGTTATATGAAAGCCAGTCAATACTCTCACCTAATTTTCACCTCAGGTCAAATAATGAATAACGAATTATGGATCCCATCGAATTCAACAATTTCGCCTTCTCGGACTGATCAATACACAGTCGGATGGCAAGGTAATTTTTACGATAGTAAATTCACTACTGAAATTAATGCATACTACAAAAGCATGTATAATTTAGCGACGATAAAGGAAGGCTATACAGGAATTTTGGGAGACGAAAATTGGATGTCGAAAATAGAAACTGGTGGCCAAGGAACAGCAAAAGGACTTGAGTTTATGGCACGTAAAACCTCTGGTAGTTTTACAGGTTTTGCATCTTACACATTATCAAATTCGACCAGACAATTTGCAAACATAAACAACGGGAATGAATATCTTTTCGACTATGACAGAATGCATTCATTTTCTATCAATCTGAATTATAAAATAAATGAAAAAATAAATATAAATGCAACATGGATTTATCAAACCGGGTTACCATATACTCCTGTTCTTGGAAAAATACTAATTCCAAACCCTGATCAATACAGCGATGAACCATATACTGAAGCATTTATTTACGGCGACCGTAATAGCGCAAAAATGAGAGACTCACACAGACTAGATATTGGAATTACTTACTCAAAACTCACAAAAAGAAGGCAACTTCCATGCGAATGGACTTTTTCGATTTATAATGTTTACAACCGACAAAATCCATACACTTATTTTTATGGAAAAGAATGGACAAGTGTAAACCCATCAGATTTTAATAGCGAACGTTACTACGATATTTTTCTTTATCAGAGATCCTACTTGCCAATCATTCCATCTTTCTCATACAAAGTTTATTTTAATGAGAACACATTAAAAAACGAGAATAAATTAAGAATTATAAGAAACCAAAGAAAAGAATCGGCACTCAAAGAGTTTGACGGATCATCATATATAAAAAACAGATGGGATATAAAACTTGGATATGCACTACCAACTATTAATTATCGCGTTCATCATAATGTTGGATGGTTGTCGTCTAATCCACATCTTTTTTCGCTTGAAGCAAACTATGGTTTCTCAAAATATTTTACCGGTGGATTTTTGTTTAGTTATTCTAGCTTCGAGTACACAAATTATATCATTGATGAAAATACACAAACAATTACCTGGTGGGATGACAGTGCAAAACTATTTAGTTACAATGCTAAATTCAATTTTCATCTAATTCCATTATTAATAAAACAAAAAGATTCAAAATTTGATCTATACCTAACAGCTAAAGGAGGAGGATATTATTTTAAGAAAAATAAATTTGAATATAATGCTGGTTTAGGAATGGCTGTTTACCCTGGAAAGCACTTTGGATTCTTTGGTGAATATACATACGGAAACTTAGTTATAAATAATTTCAACTGGAGAGCTGGTGTTGTTGTTCGTTTTCGCAAATAGGCTAGCCCATCAAATTATAATCCTTTACCAAAACGCTTACTGGCAAGTTTAACTTTACTGATAATTTACGAATCATATCGATTGTGAGTTTGCGTTTGCGGTTTAGCACCTCGGATACTCGGCTCTTGCTACCAAATGCCTCAACCAAATCGTTTTGCTTTAGATTTAGCTGTTCCATCCTAATTTTAATCGCCTCAACAGGATCGGGAGCATCAATAGGATAATGCGCTCTTTCGTAATCTTCGACCAAAACAGCAAGAATATCTGCCTCATCACTTTCGGGATAACCTGCGGGGGAATCAAAAAGAATATCCAAACGTTCAAGAGCTGCTTGGTAATCTTCCGTTGTTTTTAATGGTTTTATTTCCATAATTTCTAAATATTTTCTGCGTCAATTCTATCGTAATCTGCGTGCGTACCAACAAATCTTATAAAAACCCATGATTTCTCAAAATTCATTTTTGCAATTAATCTATATGTATTGCCTTTTACATTAAAAATAATTCTATTGTTTTTTAAAATGCTTGCATTCGCAAAATTATTTTTAACATCGTGAGGATTTTTCCAATCTGCATTAGACACTGTTTCAAACCATGTCTTAAGATATTGTTCAGAATCAGGATGCTGCTCCCAAAAATCTCTTAGCGTCTTTTTTGAAAAAATCCTTTCCATATATTTTGCAAATATAACAAAAGAATTACCATTTTGGTAACTTTTTTTTCTTTTAACTTTCCCTCACAAACCCCTCCGCCTTATGCAACATTTCGTACATCACGATATCGTCCTTTACAAGAGGAACTGATTTACGAAAATCGTCAACAAAATTTTGAAGTTGCTTAGATGTTTTTAATGGCTCACGGAAGCTCAAAGCCTGACTGGCAGCAAAAAGTTCGATTGCAATAACACGTTCGACATTAGCAACAACACGTAAGAGTTTTGTAGCAGCATTTGCTCCCATACTAACATGGTCTTCCTGCTCGTTGCTTGACGAAATTGAATCAACGCTTGCTGGAGTACAAAGTTGTTTATTTTGACTTACAATAGATGCAGCAGCATATTGCGGAATCATAAATCCATTGTTCAAACCAGGATTAGCAACTAAAAATGGAGGCAACCCTCTTTCACCACTTATTAATCTGTAAACACGCCGTTCTGAGATTGATGCGATTTCTGATAAAGCAATAGCTAAAAAATCCATAACAATTGCCAAAGGTTGACCATGAAAATTCCCACCGCTTAAGACCAAATCCTCATCAGGAAAAACTGTCGGATTATCAGTAACTGAATTAACTTCGGTTTCAACAACAGATTTAACATAGTTTAGAGCGTCCTTTGATGCGCCATGAACTTGAGGTATACAACGGAACGAATATGGGTCTTGAACATGCTTTTTATTTTGAGAAATAATTTCAGAGCCGTCGAGTAATTCGCGAATAATATTTGCCGTTTCTATTTGGCCTAAGTGAGGACGAATAATATGTAAATTTTCGTTAAATGGGTCTATTCTACCATCGTAACCCTCAATAGATAACGCAGCAATTTTATCTGCATTTGTCATAATTTTTTGTGCTTGCAAAACAGACTCAACAGCATGAGCTAACATAAACTGAGTCCCGTTCATCAAAGCGAGGCCTTCTTTCGACTTTAATTTAATTGGCTCAAGATTGAGTTTTTTTAAGACATCCGCAGTTTTTTGCTTTTTACCTTGATAGTACAATTCTCCCATACCAATTAAAGGCAAAGTCATGTGAGCAAGTGGTGCTAAATCGCCTGAGGCTCCGAGAGAACCCAACTGATATACTACAGGAATTAGATCATTATTATAAAAATAAACTAATCTTTCAACAGTTTCGACACACACACCTGATTTTCCATAAGACAAAGCTTGGATTTTTAAGAGCATCATTAATTTAACAATTTTACTGTCCACTTCATCGCCCATGCCACAGGCGTGCGACATAACAAGATTTGTTTGAAGTTGCTCCAGTTCATTTTCGCCTACAGATGTATTGCAAAGCGACCCAAATCCGGTATTAATACCATAAATAGGTTTGTCGTGTATTTTTATTTTGTCATCAAGATAATTGCGACATTTGATTATATTCGCTTTTGCCTCATCAGATAACTGTATTGTATAG
>RZYX01000066.1 GCA_009930155.1 Clostridia bacterium
TTCCTCCTTAATAACAGACCAAGAAAATGTTTAGGATGGAAATCACCAATTCAAATGTTTTTACACGAAGTGTCGCACTTGACTTGACAAACCGTCATAAAAAAAAATAAAGCAGCTTACATCATTGTGCGAGTTACTTTATTAACAATATTATAAATATATAGTGATGCTTTAAAAAGAATCTTTAAATAAGGCTTTGAATTTTTTAGGCGGCGATGCTTCAAAACACATTATTTCATTAGTAACTGGATGTCTAAATTGCAATTTATATGCATGCAGTCCCAAGCGCCTTAAAGGGTCTGTTTTTGCGCCATACTTTTTATCGCCAACAACGCAATGTCCTATATCTTTCATATGCACTCTGATTTGATTTTTACGACCTGTTTCGAGTTGTATATCCATTAGTGAATAACCCGCGTTTTCGCCAATAACTTGATAATCTGTGATAGCCAAAAGACCATCACCCGCCTTATAACTTGAATACATAAGCAAAGTCGTTGTTTGTTTTATCCACGATTGAATTCTATCCGCTTTCTTTTGAACCTTACCTTCAACAATTGCAAAATAGCACCGCTTAGAAACCAACTCTTCCCAGTTATCTTGTAGTGCCAGTTTCATCTTCTCGTTTTTAGCAACAATAAGCACCCCTGATGTGTCACGGTCCAACCTATGCACAACAAACACACGGCCTTTTGGGCTTGTACGCTTAGCATAAGCAGTTAGCAACTTATAGGCTGTAATATCCCTTTCGTTATCCGTCGCTATAGACAAAAGCCCTGCAGGCTTATTGATTACAATAAAATCATCATCTTCATAAATAATGCTCACTAAATCTTTTTTCTTTTCACCTCGATTTAATGATGGTGATATCTGTATTTTTTGCCCCACCTTAAGCATATAATCATGTTTTGTAATGATTTCACCATCAACTAAAACCTCTTTATGCGTTAGCAAAGACTTTACATTATTTCTAGACTTATTAGACATTTCAAGAAGCAAAAATTCTAACAATCCACTTTCTGAAGTTACAACAAACTCTTTGTTGTATTGTTTATTTTTCTTTGTATTCTTACCTTGATTCACTTTATCACAAACTTTCTTTTACTATATTACATCTGTTTTCTCTAAAAGACATAAGCCAATAGCTTTATAATACTACTTTTCATGTTAAATTTAAAACAACGCATTGCAACCGCAGTCCTTTTTACTTACTATAACCAAACCGTAACCAAATGTCAGGGTTTGATATTATTGAAATAGTATAAAAAGCCTCGTAACCAACATAGTTACGAGGCTTTTTTGTGGCGCGCCCGAAGGGATTCGAACCCCTGACCTTTTGGTTCGTAGCCAAACACTCTATCCAACTGAGCTACGAGCGCAATTTTCAACTGCCCAAGTATATTAACATAATTCAAATCAAAAATCAACTGTAATTATTAGTTTTTTCTAATATTATTCAAGAAAATCGAGTTTTCTATTAATATATTGAGGGCAGTATAATTAATTTAGTATATTTACTTATCTGAAAGTTCTTTAATTTTTTCTCGAAGCTTTACAAAATCCTCTAACGCTTCTGGCTTTTGGTTTGGATTACGCAAAAGGGCAGCGGGATGAAATGTGCCCATAATAAGCATTCCATCTTTCTCAAAAAATTCACCATGTTGTTTTGTCACTTTAAAATCTGGTGATATAAGCCTTTGTGCAGAAACTCTTCCTAGGCACACAATGATTTTAGGGCTAATAATGCGTACCTGTTCACTAAGCCATTCAATACAAGCTTCCTTTTCTTGTGGACGAGGATCTCTGTTCTTTGGTGTACGGCATTTAACCATATTGGCTATATAAATATTTGTGTCACGGCTCAAATCAACAGATTTTAAAAGCTCATCTAAAAGCTTTCCCGCTCTGCCAACAAAAGGTTCGCCTTGCAGGTCCTCCTTTTCACCCGGACCTTCTCCAACAAACATTATCTCCGCATTATGGTCACCTGCGCCAAACACAATGTTTGTTCTTGTTTCGGCAAGCTCACATTTTTTACATGATTCGCAGGCAGATTTAAGCTCCTGAAAACTACTATACAATAAAGACCCACACTTTCTATTAATCAATTGTTTTAAGTTTAATAAGATTTGTGCTACCTGTTCTGCCACTTATCATACCTGCAGTTATAACTATATTGTCGCCAGATTCTACTAGTCCACATTGCTTAACTTTGTCCGATACACAATACAATAACACATCAACGCTTTGGAACTCTTCACATACTATTGGTATAACTCCCCATGAAAGAGACAGCTTGTTCCAAACTTTTTCGTTTGTTGTCATAGCTACAATTGGCTTTGGAGAGCGAAAGCGAGAAACCATTCTTGCAGTCGTTCCACTCATTGTGCATACTACAATAAGTTTTGCATCAATATCCATTGAAAGCGCACAAGTAGCATGGGAAATAGCGTCACTCGAATTTTTAATTTCAAATTCCGAATCTCTGAATCGTTTATGGTAATTTATATCTGATTCTGTCTGCTTTGCAAGCTTGCTCATAACAGCTACAGCCTCAACAGGATACTTACCCACGGCTGTTTCGCCCGAAAGCATAATAGCACTCGTTCCATCATACACAGCGTTTGCAACATCCGATATTTCCGCCCTTGTAGGACGTGGGCTTGTTATCATTGATTCAAGCATCTCTGTTGCGGTAATAACTCGCTTGCCAAGCAACCTACATGTTGTAATTAAATATTTTTGGATAGCAGGAAGTTCCTCGTATGGAATTTCAACTCCCAAATCTCCTCGTGCAACCATTATTCCATCACTGTATTCAAGAATTTCTTTTATATTATCAACGCCTGAGCGGTTTTCAATTTTTGCTATTAAATCAATATTCTCGCCGCCATTTTGGTTCAAGAACTCACGCACAGCGAGAATATCATCTTTGCATGAAACGAACGAACACGCAATAAAGTCAACATCAATTTCTATTCCAAAGAGTATATCTGCCTTATCTACCTCGCTTAAATATTCTTGTTTTAGAACTTTATTAGGGAAACTCATACTTTTCCTGTTTGTCAAAATTCCACCCATTACCACACGACAAACTGCATCCGTATCGGTAATGCTCTCAACATCTAAAACAACAAGCCCATTGTTAATCAAAACTCTGTCGCCAACTTTAAGCTCTTTTATAGTATTTTCATATGATACTGAAACTATAGTGTTGTCACCAATAATATCTTTTGATGTCAAGGTGAAAACCTCGCCTTGTACAAGCTCTGCTCTATCATCTTTAAATGTTTTTATACGATATTCAGGACCTTTAGTATCTAGCATAATTGCAATAGGCGTATTAAGCTTTTTGCGTACTTTCTTAACAAGCTCTATTCTCTCTCTATGCTCGTCATAAGACCCATGGGAAAAGTTTAACCTGGCAACGTCCATTCCCGATTTAACCATATCTATCAATATTTCTTCACTTGTGCACGCAGGGCCTATGGTGCAAATGATTTTAGTGCTTTTCATTTAACTCATCCTTTAACTTCTTATAATTATTCCTATGATTATAGCACACCCTTGCCCAAATTTTCAATATTTCTGACAATGTTAAAAATGTTCATCATTAATCTCATCAAAAAGGAAGTATAGTGTTGAATTCTATGCGTTATTGTTGTAAAATATTATATTGTATATTATTAATATTAGGGGATGTATTATTATCATGGAAAAAACAGTTTTAATTGAAACATCTGCAAGACATGCTCATGTTACAAAAGAAGTTCTTGAAATTCTTTTTGGCAAGGGATACGAACTTACTTTTAAAAAGGATTTATCACAGCCAGGTCAATTTGCTTCAAACGAGCGAATCAAAGTTATAGGACCAAAGGGTGAGTTCCCTGCTGTTGCTATTCTTGGACCTGTTCGTCCTGAAACACAAGTCGAACTATCTGCAAGTGATGCTCGTTCAATCGGCATTGTTGCTCCTATAAAAGAGTCTGGCGATATTACAAATGCTGGTGCTTGCAAAATTGTTGGCCCTAAGGGTGAAGTTGACCTTGAAAATTGCGTGATTGTTGCAAAGCGTCATATTCATGCAACACCTGCTGATGCCCAAAAATATAATCTTAAAGACAAAGAATTGGTATGTGTAAAAATTAAGTCTGGTGAACGCTCTCTTGTTTTTGATGATGTTGTTGTTAGAGTTAATCCTGGCTATGCTCTTGCAATGCATATTGATACAGACGAATCAAACGCTGCTGGTGTAACACTAGGCATGACAGGTGAGATTCTTTAATTAAGTATTTTATAACAAAATAAGACACATAAAAAAATCAGCAACAGGGTTTCTCCTGCTGCTGATTTTTTATATTATTTCCAAGATGAATTAAGCTCTACTGTCCTATTTATTATAATGTTATCCTGCGTACTATCTTTGTCCACGCAGTAATACCCCTTACGCATAAACTGGAATGTGTCACCTGGCTTTATTCCACGCAGCCCACCCTCAAGCAAACAATCTTTAAGCACTATAAGGGAACTAGGGTTAACATATTCATCAATTGGAACTTCATCATTTGATGGGTTTTCCACATTGAACAATCTGTCATAAAGCCTGATTTCTGCCTTTACATTATCGACTGCAGAAACCCAGTGGAGTGTGCCCTTGACTTTGCGTCCATCGGGTGACATACCACCTTTACTCTCTGGATCATACGTGCAGTGAAGGCATGTAACCTCACCGTTTTCGTCCTGCTCATAACCTGTACAAGTTGCAAAGTATGCACTCTTTAGCCTTACTTCATTACCTGGATAAAGTCTGAAATATTTTTTAACAGGCTCTATCATAAAATCATCACGCTCTACAAAAATCTCCTTTGAGAAAGTTACTTTGCGTGTTCCTAGCTCTGGTTTTTCTTGATTTATTTCAACCTCTATCTCCTCTGTCTTTCCCTCTGGATAGTTATCTATAACAACCTTAAGCGGGTTTAGAACAGCCATTGCTCTTGGTGAATTTGCATTTAAATTATCCCTAACGCAAGCTTCAAGCAAACCATAGTCAACAACGCTATACGCCTTTGAAACACCAATTCTATCGCAAAAATCCCTTATAGCTACTGCTGGATACCCACGCCTTCTCATGCCACTTATTGTTGCCATTCTAGGATCATCCCAACCGCTAACAATGCCGCTGTTAACAAGATGGTGGCACTTGCGTTTACTTGTAATGCAATAGTTAAGATTAAGCCTTGCAAACTCAAGCTGCCTTGGAGCACACTTAATTCCCAGTTCTTTTAAGAACCAATCATACAGTGGGCGGTGATTTTCAAACTCAAGCGAACAAAGAGAATACGTTACCTTCTCCGCTGCATCTGAAAGAGGATGTGCAAAATCATACATTGGATAAACGCACCACTTGTCCCCTGTTTGATGATGTGTTATATGTGCTATTCTGTAAATTACAGGATCACGCATGTTAAGGTTTGGAGACTCCATATCAATCTTTGCACGCAAAACACGAGCACCATTTGGAAATTCGCCTTTTGTCATACGCTCAAAAAGGTCCAAATTTTCTTCCACACTACGGTCGCGATAAGGGCTATTTTTGCCCTTCTGAGTTAGTGTACCTCTGTACTCTCTCGTTTCTTCAGCCGTTAAGTCACAAACATATGCCTTGCCCAGCTTTATAAGATTAACTGCACATTCATAAATAAAATCAAAATAGCTTGAAGCATAAAATGCGTTTGGATACTCAAATCCAAGCCACTTTATATCTTCCTTTATACTATCAACATACTCAACATCTTCTTTGCTTGGGTTTGTGTCGTCAAGACGAAGATTGCATATGCCTTTGTACTTTTGAGCTGTTGTAAAGTTTATGCAAATAGCCTTTGCATGTCCAATGTGTAAATAGCCGTTTGGCTCTGGTGGAAAACGGGTTTGAACGCAATCATAAACTCCGTTTTTCAAATCCTCATCAATATATTCGTGGATAAAATTTGATGATCTTTCTGTTATAATCTCGTCCATTATTTTTCCTCCTCAAATGTTACTTTCGCCTGTTTAAGTCTTTCTATTACTTTATCTTTTCCCAAAAGGCTCATAATTGCATGCAGATCTGGTGTGTTTCTGCGTGATGTTACCGCTATTCTGATAACGGTTGAAACATCGCCAACATGACCTTTAAAAGCGTCTGGATTCTTCTTGTAATCCTTAACATTTGGAGTGTAACCAAGAGGCTCGCAAATATCCTTTATAACTACAAACCACTGATCTTTATCGTCATTTTCATTATATACTTCAAGATACTTTGCAAGTATCTTCGCCGCATCCTGTGCCATTATATTGTCTGGAAGTTCATATGTTGGGGTATAAATTGCATCATAAAAATAATTTACATAATCCCGAACTTCGCTCCATTTTGCTATATCTTTCCTCGGTTTTGCAGTTCCCCTATCAATACTTAAAACAGCTTTTGCAAAATCCTTGTCCTCACTAATAAGCTCATAAAAAGGCTTGTCAAATTCCTGTGACCAATCAAGTGTTTTTTCAAGCAACTCATCAGCACTCATAACAGAAATAACATTTTTGCTAACATCATTAAGCTTTGCAAGGTCAAAAAGTGCACCACTAGCACTCATTTTTTTAAGATTAAATGGAAACTTGCTTTGTGGTTCATTTGGGTTTGCTTTCCTCCACTCCTCAAAGTTAGAGTTTGCAAGTGTTAGCAAATATTCAAGTACACTCTCCTTTGGAAAGCCTTCCTGTAAATAATATAAAACTGCCGCCTCTGGGTCTTTTCTTTTGCTAAGTTTTCTTTTTCCGCCGTCTTCCTCTTTCATTATAGGTGCAATATGGGCATACTTTGGAACTTTAAACCCACAATACTTAAACAATTGAATATGAACAGGAACTGACGAAATCCATTCGTCGCCTCTAACTATGTGAGTTGTTCTCATTAAATGGTCATCAACTGCGTGTGCAAAATGATATGTTGGTATACCATCTGTTTTTAAAATTACTATGTCCTGTATGTTCTCAGGCATTTCAATTTTACCTTTTATAACATCATCAAAAATAATTTTTTTGTCTTCCTCACCCTGTGAACAAAGCCTAAGCACATATGGCATATCGTTATTAATATTCTCCAAGATTTGCTCAAAGCTTAAGTTTCTGCATTTTGCAAACTTGCCATAATACCCTTTATTTACGCCTTGCTCTTCCTGCTTATCACGCAGCTCAGAAAGTTCATTTGCAGTACAAAAACACGGGTATGCAAACCCACTCTTTACAAGCTCATTTGCAAAACAATGGTATATTTCAGAGCGCTTACTCTGCTGATATGGTGCATAATCGCCCTTTTCCTGATTAAAGCCTACAACACCCTCCAAAGCAGAAACCCCAAAAGAGTTAAGTCCTTTTATTATCTCCGAAACGCCGTCTTCAATCTCACGCTTTTTGTCTGTATCTTCAATACGCAAATAAAAAACGCCATTGGTTGTGTCTGCTGTAAGCTTTGCAATCATGGCAGCAAAAAGTCCTCCAATATGCAAAAATCCAGTTGGACTTGGAGCAAATCTAGTTACCCTTGCACCTTCCTGCAAGTTACGCTGTGGATATTTTTCCTCAAGCTCTTGCGGAGTAACTTTAAGGTTTGGAAATAAAAGATTTGCGATTCTCTCATTATCGGTCAAATTAATCTCTCCTCTAACTCTTTTACATACGCTGTTTTCCCCTGTGACTTATACCCTGCCTTTTGGTAGAGCCTATGCACAGTTTCATCACTCTGCCCTGTTATGAGCATTATTTTATAGCAGTTGTTTTGCTCTGCTATTTGTTGTGCCTCTGCCATAAGTTTTTTTGCAAACCCATTGCCTCTGTATTCAGGGTGTGTTACCACATATTCAACCAAAGCAAAAGGACGCTGATTTTTGACAAGGCTTTCATTTATAAAAAGCGTAACACTTGCAGCAATTTCACCTGAATCACAAGCTATAAGTGTATGCCTATTTTTATCGTTTAATATTTTGTTCCATATATCTTTTATCCTATCATCAATCTGTGAAAAAGGGTTGCTATTAAGGTGCGTATAAAGTTCCAGCATTCCTAAAAGGTCTTTTTGCGTAGCCTCTCTTATCTCAAGCATTAGTCGTTTCCTCCTGATTTACTATTTTGGGATTACCAAAAGACAAATTAACGACCATTGAAATAAAAACTCCTATTGCAGTATCTATAGTTCTATTAAGCGCATAGATATATGCAGGATCATCAAATCTTTCAACTTCAATCATAATAATAACAAATGTGATAGCTGCAAACGAAACTGCACTTGGTTTGTTAATTGTATTGCAAAGCCAAATGAGAAACAAAAGCCCAACAGGAACCATAACCATACTAAAAAGCCTATTATAAAATCCCATATCCACATATAATAAAATAAGCCCGATTATTCCACCAATAAATGTTCCTATAATACGATTTTTTCCCTTTTTCCACGAGTTTTCAATCGTACTCTGCGTTGCAATAATTGATGATATACATGCGTATATTGGGTCATTGCGGTTAAGTAAAAATAAAAATACTTTTAAAATAGGATTAGTGACCTCAAAAGTTCCAAAGCTTATCCATTCAAGAATAGCATACAAAAGTATACAAACAAAAACCGCAATTGCAGTTTTTACACTCCTCATCCCTATTTTATAAGGTTTTGACGCTATTTCCAATAGATTTCACTCCGTATTAACTATTACTATATTATAATTTATTCTACCCACATTGTAAAGGTTACAACACGATAAACACATTAAAAAGTCTTGATTTAGCAAAAAAAATTAAGGAGCTGTTTTAAACAGCCCCTTAAGAATTTATTGCAATGTAAATTTAATTTTATCGCTACTCCAAAAATTGCCTTCATAAATCAAAGTCAATTCCGAATCATTTATAGGTTGCTCAAACGGAATGGCACCTGTTATTGTACCGCCAGGTGCAAGTTCTCCTGAACTTAAATCATTATCTCTATCACTTGTATACCAAGTCATATCAGTAACATTCCCCTGACTATTCTGCATATTAAAATCATAAGGATTATATGTTATATTTGAATTATTGGTATTTGTAATTGTAACTTCAACTATTACAAACTCATATCCATCTTTTGGATTATCATATTCACCTCCATTTGACTTTTCAACTTTATTAACAGTTACATTTGCACCTTTTAAGTTTGCAGTTTCGCCTATTGCGTAAGTTGTCTTCATCTCGGTTTTCGGTTTTGTTGAATCACTTTTAACTAAACCACCTGTTTTACTTATTTCATTATCTCCTGATAAAGATGGACCGATAACAATTACTGCTATTACAATTATCACCCAAAACCAAACAGCTTTATAAAATGGTTTTTTATTTTTACCTCCACACGATGGACATTTTTTGCTTTTCGATGACATTTCTGCACCACAAAGACTGCATTTAATAAGTTTTTCTTTCATTTTTCCCATCCTTAAATAATAATATTTTAGATAAAAACATCTTATTTTTGATAAAATGTGATATTTTTACACTCTTAATATTACATTATAATTGATGTATTGTCAATATTTTTACACTTATAACGCTACATCATAATTATTTTGTTGTCACTATTATTTGCGTGATTTCATGTCAAATTTTCACACAATATGTTGGAGAACGAAATTACTCCAACTACTAAAAATCAAAACCACCAGTTGAACTGGTGGTATGCACAAGCCCTAGAAGGGCATATTACTGGCGGGTGCCTTAAGGCACATTGAAAGATTCGCCAACCG
>RZYX01000067.1 GCA_009930155.1 Clostridia bacterium
CTAGTAGCTACAGTATAGAGGGAAATATCCCTTTATTCTTTACCAAAAGGCTTATTAAAGTGATTTAAATTTAAAAAATTGATATAGAGCCATTTTTAAAGCTAAAATCAAAATTCCAATCAAATAAACGGTTGATTTTTCAGCAGCTTCGTAAATTCCAGTTATATTACTTTTTGCAATACTTATTTCCGGAATTTCATAGAAACTTTAGTTCACCGGAATTTAATCTTGCAAGCGATATGCCGAACCAGAAGTTAAGTTTGCAAACTGGAACCTCAGATTTCAATTCAGCTCCCATGGGATTACAATAGGAAAATAATTTATATTTTATTCAGTTTCGTTGTTTTAACAACATAATTGTTGCAGTAGCTATGATATTATTGTGTCAACAAATAAAAACAACATTATAACGAGTGATTCTGAAAAGGAGATGTTCTTATGAAGTATTTTGTAAACGACAATTGTATTGGGTGTGGGTTATGCGCAATGGCTTGTCCAGGGGTTTTTGAAATGACGGATGCAGGGGTTGCAGTTGCTTCCAATGAAGAAGTTCCCGTAGATATGCTGGATGCAGCCGCACAGGCGCAAAGCGGATGTCCTGTGAATGCCATCGAAAACGATGACTGATGAGGTTATCAAATGAAATATAACAAAAATTTAGAACAGGAATCAGCTTTGTGTTTAAAAGATGAGGTTTCTGTTCAGGCAAGGTAAAATTTAGAATTCTAATCATATTACGATAAGGAGTAATAACTATGGAAAATAAAATGTTTTGCTATCAATGCCAAGAAACCGCAGGATGTACTGGTTGCACCCAGATGGGTGTTTGCGGGAAAAATCCCGATGTTGCTGCAATGCAAGATTTGTTAATTTATGTAACGAAGGGTCTGTCAGCTGTTACCACTGCCCTTCGTGCCCAGGGTGGGGACGTTGCCTCCGCAATGAACCACTTGGTTACACTAAATCTTTTTATAACGATTACCAACGCTAACTTTGATAAAGAAGCTATCACAGCCCGTATCCGTGCAACACTGGATGCAAAGCGTGAACTGCTTTCGCAGGTAAGAAATGCGGAAGCGTTGCCCGAGGCGGCACTCTGGGATGGAGAGGAAGCTACATTTGAGGCAAAAGCAGCTGTGGTAGGCGTGCTCTCTACAGAAAATGAAGATGTTCGGTCTTTGCGTGAATTGATTACTTATGGCTTAAAAGGACTTTCTGCCTACTCCAAGCATGCCAACGTTTTGCTGCAAGAAGATGGTGAAGTTGATGCATTTCTCCAGCGTGCACTGTCTGCCACTTTGGACGACAGGCTTTCCGCAGATGATTTGGTGGCGCTGACACTGGAAACTGGAAAGTATGGTGTTTCTGGTATGGCTCTGCTGGACAAGGCCAACACTGAAGCCTACGGCAATCCCGAAATTACCAAGGTAAGCATAGGCGTGGGTTCCCGCCCCGGCATTCTGGTTTCCGGTCATGACCTAAGAGATTTGGAAATGCTGCTTGCGCAGACACAGGGAACTGGTGTGGATGTATATACTCACTCTGAGATGCTGCCTGCACACTACTATCCAGCATTTAAGAAATATTCCAATTTTGTGGGCAACTACGGGAATGCTTGGTGGAAGCAGAAAGAAGAATTTGAGTCCTTCAATGGCCCAATCCTTATGACTACCAATTGTATCGTTCCTCCTAAGGATAGCTATAAAGACCGTTTGTATACCACTGGTGCGGCAGGCTTCCCTGGTTGCAAGCATATTTCTGGTGTAGTTGGAGAAGAAAAGGATTTTTCGGAAATCATTGAACAAGCAAAACGTTGTGCAGCACCAACGGAAATTGAAACTGGAGAAATCATTGGTGGTTTTGCCCACAATCAGGTTCTGGCACTTGCCGATCAGGTGGTTGGGGCTGTGAAATCCGGTGCTATCAAAAAGTTTGTGGTTATGGCAGGTTGTGATGGTCGTTCTAAGAGCCGTAATTATTATACTGACTTTGCTAAGGCGCTGCCCAAAGATGCGGTTATCCTCACTGCTGGTTGTGCCAAGTATAAGTACAATAAGCTTGATTTAGGGGACATCGGTGGCATTCCTCGCGTATTGGATGCAGGACAGTGCAATGACTCCTACTCCTTGGCCGTGATTGCCCTGAAGCTGAAAGAGGTTTTTGGATTGGAGGACATTAATGATTTGCCAATTGTTTATAACATTGCTTGGTATGAGCAAAAAGCCGTGATTGTACTTCTGGCCTTGCTGCATCTGGGTGTGAAAAACATTCATTTAGGGCCAACACTCCCTGCTTTCCTAAGCCCCAATGTTGCAAAGGTACTGGTGGAGAATTTCGGAATTGCTGGTATTGGAACCGTTGAGGACGACTTAAAGCTGTTTTTTGATGAAGCTGACGTAACTGACGCTGTTACGGGGGATATGATAATGGGTGAAATTTTGCGCAAATACCCTGAAACTGCTCCCGCACTGATGGAGTGTGGAATGCATTGCTTAGGTTGCCCTTCGTCCCAAATGGAGACTTTGGCAGATGCATGTATGGTTCATGGTTTAAATGTGAATGATGTGCTAAAAGCTGTAAATGATAAGGTAAATAGATAAAAAAATCATGGTCATGGGATAATTTATTGTCCCATGACCACATTTTTAGAAAGGGATGAGCGTATGAGTGCATTTTTAGGGCCAATTCATTATTGGCTTTATGGTAAAATTCAGTTGCAGGAGAGCTTGACGGAAGCAATGCTGTCTTCGATTGCGTCTAAGGAAGACCTTATTGCCTTGGAAAACAAGTTGAATACAGTTTATGGAATTGTAGAACGTGGACAACTGGAACAAGTGATAGATAGTGGCAATATTCATGGGTGGCTGCAAGGGCAAATTGGCATTGCAGAAAAGCGCTTTGCCGCAGCAGTAACAGAAATTTTGCAAGACGATGCTTTAACACAAATTGAAAAGCTCAAACAGGTGGCATATCAGCTGGGATTGCAAAATCCCTTGCCTGCTTCTAGTGATGCCCAAGTAGTTTACCGCGCATTGAATGATGTACTGTTGGAGGGGATGCCCTGTGACCATGTCAATGAAATTTTGGAACAGAGCTCAGAACATGTTCTTTGGCACCAGACGGTAGATTTGCATTTGCCTTTTTGGGATGCAGTAGGCGGAAAGATTGAAAACTATTATTTATTACGAGGTGCTTTTATTTCCGGAAGTCTCTCGGGCAGTGGTTTTTCTTTTCAGCAAATAGACAAGCAGTTTTTCATTCAGGAGGTGTAGAAATGAACTCTATTGATTTAATGGTACAGGAGCATAAAAATATTCTTACCCTTGTAGCGGTAATCCGTAATGCGTGTTGTCGTATATTGGAGGGTGATTCTGTGGAAGTGAATGATTTTCGGAATATGATTACCTTCGCACGAACTTATGCAGATCAACATCATCATGGAAAAGAGGAGCAGATTTTGTTCAGAGAGATGATGGGTAGGCTGGGTCCCGCTGCCGTAAAGCTGATTCAAAATGGCATGTTGGTTGAGCATGATATGGGGAGGTTTCATTTAGGGGAGTTTGAAAGCGCATTAGGGCGTTATGAGTCTGCCCCAAATACTCCAGATAAGCTGGAAATTTTAGTGAATGCCGGTGCATGGGCGAACCTGTTACAACGTCATATAGACAAAGAGGATAACGTAGTCTATACCTTTGCAGGCCGCAGCCTTACGGATGATGTTTTGCAAAGTATAAACAGTGAAGTGGAGCTTTTTGAAAGTCAAGCAAAAGAGAAGGGGATTCAGGAAACCGCTTTGAACTTGCTAAAGCAGCTTACGGAAAAATATTGCTAATTTAAAGAAAGAAGGGACAATATTATGGGCTTTGAACAATGGAAGGATCAAATTTCAAATTTTGAATGCATTGATGTTCGCCACCTACAAGGAAACTTTTTTCCCGGATTGCAAAAACGTGCTTGTGGTTTGAGCAAAGGTTCTGGGTTAACAATTATTCAAACCTTTGAGCCACTACCCCTTTATGCACCCATGGAAGCTCTGGGATTTGAACATTTTGCGCAACAAGTGGGGGAAGATGAGTTTCATATTTATTTCTACCGTGTGCAGGAGACGGAGACGGCTGAAATGGCTCCCTTCCGCCCCTTGGCTTTGCTGAATTATCCCATGATTGATGAAAGGCTAGGCCAAATAGCTGTGGACTTTTGGGATATTACATGGAATGACCAAAAGCGAACGTTACCTTACGAGATGCGACTGTTACTTTCTTTGACCAATGCTGTGGGTGCGGGGCGAATGCGTCAGGCAACGAGAGAATTGGTAAAGGCGTATATCCATGGGCTTGATTCTGCTGCGTTGGATGATGTCTTTGAACTTCTGGCGTGGAATCAGGGAATTGGTTATTTCAGTTCAGAAATCGGACCATCACAGCTATTTCAAGCATATAAGCTAATTAAGACTCGTGAGAAATCAGGAAAGCAGCGTAGCGAAATTCAACAGGAATTGATGGAGAAGTTTGGGGAAAAGAATCCCGAGGTTAAGGTACAGTAACCCCATTTTTTTCACTAAAAAATATTCTGGAAATATAGCTGAAAATCAACGCTATTGATCGACTTGCTCCTCTGCTCATAGTATCATAGCCTTAGCAAATGAAAAATGTGTAATATGAAATGGTGGGATAAAGATGGATGCTCTTTTTTTATCAAATACAAGTTTGTTTCGTGGAATTACACCAGAAGAAGTGACTTCTATGTTGGGCTGCCTGTTGGCGGAAGAAAAATGCTACCAAAAAGATGAAGTGATTTACCGTGCAGGTGATACTGTCCCTAAAATTGGGATAGTAATAACCGGTAGTGTTTCTATTGAGCACGATGATCTCTGGGGAAATAAAAGTGTTTTAGATAAAATCGGACATGGTCAAGTATTTGCGGAAACCTATGCCTGTGCGCCTGGAGAACCCTTGATGGTTAGTGCAGTGGCGGCAGAATGCACAGTGGTTTTATTTCTGAATGTAGCCAAAACATTACAACCGTGTTCATCCGCCTGCGGACACCATGGAAAGCTAATTCGAAACCTGCTGACTATTTCCTCTCAGAAGAATTTAACTTTATCCCGTCGCATTTTTCATACTTCAGCAAAGTCTATTCGCGGGCGGCTGCTTTCTTATCTTTCTTTCCAGGCCACTCGTGAGGGTAGACGTGAATTTGACATCCCTTTTAATCGGCAGCAGTTGGCCGATTACTTAAGCGTAGACCGCAGTGCGCTTTCGAATGAATTAGGGAAAATGCAACGGGAAGGGCTGATAACGGTTCATAGGAACCACTTTTGTATTAAATCCGACCTGGAGTGAAATTTATTATGTTGGTCATACAAGGAAAAGCCAGTTGCGCTTGCAAAAAAATGAAGTGGTGGGAGAAAACAATAATGTTTCCACCTTTTTTTAATTCAATGTTGCGCACGCAACATTATAAAGAGAAGTTTATGTTAAACTATAACTATCACTAACATAACTAAATCAATCATGAATAAAAGGAGGAAGATTTATGCATTATTCAATTTCAGAAATGTGTATAGTTCTCGGAAAGGTTATCCAAAAGCCGGATCGTAGTTTTTCATTTTTGGCGTATCTCCTGAGGGGAGAAAAAAATGTGCTTATTGATACTGTTCCTGAAAAAGCTGGAGAGGTGTTCATGGCTGAATTAAAACAATTCGTTCCTCTTAGCCAGTTGGATGCCATCATCCTTAATCATTCCGAGGAGGATCATAGTGGAGCTCTTGGACTATTGCTGTCTGACAGGGCAGATATTCCAATTTACTGCACAGCAGCTTGCAAACATCGCTTGGTTTCTCGTTATCCAAATGCAAATTTTATAGAAGTTGCTAATTTATCTACTTTGAAAATTGGAACATTTGAGTTCCGTTTTACCCATACGCCAGGATTACATTGGGATGATAACATGGTCACTTATTTTGAAAATGAGCAAATTTTGTTTTCAAATGATTTGTTTGGACAATATTTAGGATGCGACCCCCCCTTGGATAAAGACTATACCAATGATGGTGTTTTACAAGGAGCGAAAACATATTTCAACAAAGTGTTTGCACAGGCAACACCCAATGAAAAACATGCTGTTTTGGGTTTGGCAGACTTGGATTTGAAATGTATTGCACCTGGGCATGGCGTAATTTTGACAGGAAAATTGGATGACGTTTTTGCTCTTTATAAAATTGAATGCACAGTCGTTTAATTGGTCATATAACAAGCGTAATAGGTATAACCGTTGTAAAAGAGTTAAAACTCAAATTTGGGGCTAATTGTTATTTTATTTTAAAATATGAAATGTATTCTTTTCAAAGTCTAACAGGCCCTCGGAACGCATTTGCGATAATTCACGGGTTAATGCGCTGCGATCTGCACATAGATAAGCTGCCATCTCAAGACGTCCCAAAGGAACATCGAAATAGGAACATCCCTGCTGTTGTGACTGAATGGAAAGATAGGTCAAAATTTTTTCACGCAAAGTTTTTTTAGTGGTTACTTCGATTTTTTCTATCAGTTGGACATTCTTACTGCTAATAAGACCTACCATATTTTCGTTTGACCGATGATGAAAGGTGCAGGACATGCTGCAAGAATGTAAGACCTTGCTATAAGGAAGAAATAAAATCAAACAGTCTGCGCCTACAGCAAAAGTAACTTTAGAGTCGGAAAGGTTTCCACATGCAAAAGTTTCTCCGAATATTTCTCCTGTTTTCATGGAAACGATAAGGGTTTGGGTGCCCCAAATGTCCTCTTTAATCATATTAACAGCTCCACTTAAAATGACGCCAACAGATTTTATTGATTCACCTGCAAGAAAAATAAGTTCTCCCTTTTTATAGGAACGTAAATAGCTTCCCAGACAAGTAAGCACAGAATTAATTTCGGTCTCCTTGATTCCCTCGAATAATGGCATTTTCTGAAGTTGTTTGAGATAAACGTCATGCACTTAGACCACCTCTTTGAAAGGAGTATAAATCAAATTTTTATATGTTGCAAGGGCAACATATAGGTGTTTATTTAGTGAGATGAGAAATAGTGCCCAAAAGTGCTGTCGCAGAGGTTCCTGTATGTAGACATTTTATGATATGGATGGAAAACACTATTGTGCAATGAAGGAGCCATACGTTTTTACTGTCCTGATATAGATATTATTAATGTTTCTAAAATAGAAATGGTTGTTGAAAGTGAATTGTCGTAAGCTGGTTTTTATAGTAAGTTGACAATAGATTATGATGCTAGATTTAATTAACTTTACTATTTAAAAAAGGAATCAATCAGCGGTTTTACCTTGCTGTATGATTCCTTTTTTCAGTATTCTTTTTTTATTGTGATTGTATGGTTATTAATTTCGATAAAACCCTCATCTTTTAATTTTTTAAGCTCTCGAAACAGGGATGGTCTTTGTACCCCCAAATAGTCTGCCAGTTGTCTTTTACTCATTGGAATTAAAATCACCGAAGATTTCTGTAGGATAGCTTGCTGTTTAAAATAATCCATAATATTTTCTCGAAGCGTTCTTTGCGTAAACATTGCTATTTTTTGATTAATTCCTTGTGAATTTTGTGAAATTGACCTTATATAATGCAATGTAAAATTGTAGTCGTGCAAAAATTCTAAAACAGCATTTATGTCAACGTGGATTATTTGACAATCTGTAAGACAATAGATATTAAGAGGATAACTGTGGTTTTCACCAAATAATAAATTAGCTCCGATTACACTTCCCTTACTAAATTCAAATATCGTAGTTGATGAACCATTCGTTGATAAAGAATAGGCAACTAAACTTCCTGACAATACAATATCTAATATACGGCAAGTTTCATTTTCATTATGAACGGTTACACCTTTCATATAGTGTTTTTGATAAATATGATTGCCTTCCGTTTGTTTTTCTAAATCAGATTCTTTTATAGATGAAAATAATGGAATGTTTCGTAAAATGTCAATATTCATGTGTATTAATCCTCCATTTAAAAACATTATATCAAAAAGAAACATCGGTGTCTATTTGAGGATTATAAAGTGTTTTATAATTGTGTTATCAAAAAAGAATGGGGGATTTTTATGGATATATTTACAGCAGCAATGTGGATAGGAACGATGATATTCCTTTTGATTTCCTTAAAAAAGGATAAAGCTAAGACACTAAAAGCGCTTAAAATGGCATTTGGTATGGGAAAGGAGATGTTGGGAAGCATATTATCGATTATTTTTTTAATCGGTTTGATTTTAACAATATTACCGCCAGAAAACATTGCCAAATTTGTAGGAAGTCAATCCTTGTTTATAGCAACAGTGGGATCAGCGGCATTTGGAACAATTACACTGATCCCTGCCTTTATTGCTTTTCCGCTTGTCGGTATACTGGTTGACGCCGGGGTTAGTATTGTTCCTTCCGTAGCATTTCTAACTACACTTACTATGGTAGGGGTTGTAACATTTCCACTTGAAAGGCGTGAATTTGGGCTTAAATTTACTGCAACCAGAAATGGATTAAGTTTTATATTTGCCATAATTATCGCTATGGTAATGGGGGTGATTGTATGAAAATCTTAAAAAAAGCGAAAGATAATATTTTCTTGATCGTGGTTGCAGCTGCCTATATCCTGATGTTTTTAATTAAACCAACGATGGGTGTTACATCAATGAAAAACAGTGCTTATTATATTAAAGAAATGCTTATGATAATGCCGGTGATTTTTGTTCTAACTGCACTTTTGGATACATGGATTGCAAAGGAAAAAATCACAAAATACTTAGGAAAAGAATCCAAAGTTAATGGTATTATATTGTCGTTTGTTTTAGGCAGCATATCTACGGGACCCATATATGCAGCATTTCCTATGTGTGTCATGCTTCACAAAAAGGGGGCTTCTGTACGAAATTTGGTTATAATTTTAAGCTCGTGGGCAGTAATAAAGGTTCCAATGCTTTTAAACGAAGTGAAATTTTTGGGTATGAAGTTTATGGCAATTCGTTGGGTATTAACCGTAATTGCGATAGTGGTATTTTCGTGGGTTACTGCAAAAATTGTGAAGGACGAAGATATCGTACAGAAAGAAGAAAAAACAAATGGACTTACATTAAACAAGGAATTTTGCATGGGATGTACAATGTGCAGCAGAAATTACCCAGAGATTTTTGGTATGCAAGGTAAAAAAGCATATGTAAAATCTTTTGACTTTGAAATAGACAGAGAGAGGCTTAGCCAAACAATAATGGCTTGTCCCGTTCAAGCCATTCATTATAACGAATAAAGAAATTGTTGGAAAATGATATACATTTGTCAAAATTTGTTGTATAATTTAACCATTAGATACTTAAACATTATGGAACTAATGAATAAGCATCTATATAATTACAATTTAAAACTATAAATAATGAACAGGAGGTATAAAAATGATCGAGCAAATTTATGAAATGTCAACGGGAGATGAGAAAGCGGTTGAAAAAGTAATTCAGGATGAAAATATTCATTATATTCACATGGTCTTTCATAAAGATCAAGGGCTCCCTGAACATTTCTCTAATTCCAACGTTTATATGACTGTGGTAAGGGGAACCTTATCTATTGGACTAAATGATCAAGATGTTCATCAGTATGATAAAGGAACTCTTTTAAAGATTCCTGTTAGCACAAAAATGAATGTAAAAAATTTAGGGTCAATCATTTTTTTCGTGGGATTGCCACCACGTAATGTATTGATTTGTTACGCCACCCTTGACCGGATGGAAAAGCAATGCTGTTCG
>RZYX01000068.1 GCA_009930155.1 Clostridia bacterium
GTCATAGATATATGGTTCAAAGTAGAACAGAAAAATTATTTGAAGGTGAAACAGAAGATAAAATTTTAACATGTGACATTGGAAAGTCAGGAAATATAGCAGTTGCAACATTGGCAGATGACGCTTCAGGAATAATCACAGTTTATTCAAGTGGTTTTTCAAAAGAACTTTTTAAATGGGCGTGTTATTCAGAGCATATAGTTGATATTGCACTATCAGATAACGGTAAATATATGGCTGTTGCTGTTATTGGGGCAGAAGATGGAGAAGTTTTCTCAAAGGCTTATGTTTTTGATTTTGATTATTCAAAGGCAATTGCAGAGTTTAATTATCCTGGCACATCTATGTTCGATGTTGAATTTTCAGGTAAGGACACAGTTGTTGTAATGGGAGATAATTTAAAAAGTGTTATAAAAAATAAAACAGAGTTACAGGATAATGTTGAGTTTGGCACGAGTAAACTTATGCGTTATTCAATGTCTGAAAATGGAATAAGTGCGATTTTGCTTTCTGAATATGGAAGTGCAAACATGAATATTCTAAAAGTGTATGATAAAAATGGAAAAGAACTCTTTAATAAAAAGTTTGAGGTTACTGTTAAAGATATATATTGCAACGGTAATTCTATATGCGTTTTGATGGACAGTAAAATGGTTGTATATGATATGAGTGGCAATGAGAATGAAAAAATAGATTCTAAAAACGATAGTATAACTGTTTTATCTTACGGAAAAGATATATATATATACGCTGTAGGTGAAATAAGACAGTACTCATAACAATAAAAACTTGATAAAAGTATATAGTTGATGATATAATGGTGAAATACAGTTTTTAAAAGTTGGGGTGACGCAATGCTTGTAGATATAATACTTATTGTTGTTTCAGTTATGATAATCTTAAAGGGAATAAAGCGTGGATTTATCTCGTCGGTTTTGGGTCTTGTAGCATGGCTTGCTGCGGCGTTTTGTGTTGTAAAGTTTAGCATGCCTATAGCAGAGTGGATTTACATAGAATTTTTAAGAGAAAGTACAATAAAAAAAGTTAGTGAAACACTTCAAAGTGACTATGCGTTTGGTACGGCACAAAGCCAGTTTTCGGCATTTATTGAAACTATTTCTTCGCTTTTAAAATCATCAACAAAGCTTATTGGAACAGATACATCACAAAATGTGCTTAACTTTGACCCTTCTGGAATGACACTTGAGCAGGTTTCACGAAATGTTACAGACAGTTATCTTGCACCGCTTGTAATTCAAATTTGCAAATGGTTTGTTTCATTTGTAGGTTTTTTTGTTGTTGTATCATTATTTAATATGGTTGGGAATTTAATAGCAAAATTAATAAAATCAACGCCATTTAAAAATGTTGATAAATCGCTTGGAGCAGTTGCAGGAATATTAAAAGCAGCTGTTATGATTTTTGTTTTTTCTTTGATTTTACAATCGTCATCTGGACTTATACAGAGTAATAATTTGATAAAATCAATGAAGAATGATGAAGACAAGGTAAAAGTATCGGGCTTTGCGCAGTCTGTTGATGATTCAAAAATAGTTGCAGCAATTAATGAAAAAATTACTTTCTAATAAGATAATTGATTTTAAATAGATATATGGGTAAAAAGGAGAAAGTTATGAGCAACTTTACTGAACAGATAAAAGATATTTTTAAAGGGGGATTAACGATTCCAAATGCCCTTTCAGTTGTTAGAATTATCTTGATTCCTATGTTTGTTTACCTGTTTTATACAGGTGATATTAAAGGAGCATTATTTGTAATTTTAATATCAGGATTGACCGATTTCTTTGATGGGAATATTGCCAGAAAGTTTAATCAAATAAGTTCGCTTGGCAAACTACTTGATCCTTTAGCAGACAAGCTCACCCAAACAACAATTGCAGTTATGCTATTTTTTGAATTCAGCAAGTCTAGCAGTGCTTCTGTTCGTAGTTTTAGATTTGTGTTCTTGCTTTTCCTTGCAAAAGAACTTTTGATGATGATTGGAGGAGTTGTTTTACTTTCTAAAAATATTCGTCCAGGTGCAGCTGAGATATACGGAAAGCTTGCAACATTTACATTTTATACAGTAATGCTTCTTATAATATCTTTTGGTTCTGGATTTGGAGCATTTAGCAGTTTTTTTGAATTTCATGAAGTGACAGTTATGGTGCTTGTACTTATTTCAGCAATATTAACTATTGCTGCGTTTATAAGTTATATACCGGGAACAATAAAAGAGTTAAAAATGGCTAAAACAGAAAATTTGCAGTATGAAGATACTTTATCTGATTTTGAAGAAAAATAAAACCACTAAGTTTTAAGAGGATTTTTTAAGGAGTTTACAGATGAAAACAATACTTTGCTCAAAATGCAAAAAGAATCCCGCTGTAATATTCATTTCAAGGATAGAGGGCGACAAGACAATACCAGAAGGACTTTGTATAAAATGTGCAATGGATATGAATTTGGGTCCTGTTAAGCAAATGATGGATAATATGGGAGTAACAGAAGATGATGTAGATGCAATAACTAATCAATTTAACTCTATTATGGGGTATGAAAACGATGAGGACGAGGACTTTGAGACAGGAGGCACACCAACAATGCCATCTTTTCAAGGTTTATTTAATGCACTGGAAATGGAAGGTCAAGACGCAGATGATTCTGATTTTTTTGAAATTGAAGAAATTCAAGAAGATAAATCAGTTAAAAGTAAAACTAAAAAGAACAAGAAGAAATCTAAAGCTAAGAATAAGCGTAAGTACCTTAGCATTTATTGTACTGACCTTACAGAAAAAGCAAGGTCAGGTAAAATTGATAAAATTATAGGACGCGAAAAAGAAATTTATAGAGTTACTCAAATTCTCTGTAGGCGTTCAAAAAATAACCCATGCCTTATTGGTGAACCTGGTGTTGGTAAAACTGCAATAGCGGAAGGCTTAGCACTTAAAATTGCAAATAATGATGTTCCTGCAAAGCTGTCAAATAAAGAGATTCATTTACTTGATCTTACTGCGTTGATAGCTGGAACTCAGTTTCGAGGTCAGTTTGAGAGCAGAATAAAAGGTCTTGTTGATGAGGTTAAGGCAGAGGGTAATATAATACTGTTTATCGACGAGGTTCATAACCTTGTTGGAACTGGAGATGCAGAAGGCTCAATGAATGCTGCAAACATCTTAAAACCCGCATTATCTAGAGGTGAAATTCAAGTAATTGGTGCAACAACCTTTAATGAATATAGAAAACATATTGAAAAGGATACAGCTTTAGAACGCCGTTTTCAGCCTGTGAAAATTGAAGAACCTTCAATAGAAGACACTTATAAGATGCTTATAGGTATAAAATCATATTATGAGAATTATCATAGGGTAGAAATAACAGATAACCTTGTACATCGTGCTGTCGTGCTGTCAGAGCGTTATATAAACGATCGCTTCTTGCCAGATAAGGCAATTGACTTGCTGGATGAATCTTGCACCTGTGCAAACCTACGCAACAAGGCGATAAGTGAGCATGAGATAGGTGAGCGTAAGCTTGTTGAGGATAAAGCGCTTCTTGAAGAACTTATGGTAGAAACTGAAGAAGTGGACTATGAGGAAATAGCAAGGCTTAAGGCAGAAATATTAACTTTGGAACAGACTGTTTCTGGGCTTAAAGATAAAGTAAAAGATAATAATGTAACTGAAGATGATCTTGCTAAAGTCATTGAGTTGTGGACGGGTATACCTGCCAGCAAAATAATAGACAGTGACTTGCGAAAGCTTTCAAACCTTGAAGATAATTTAAATAAAAAGCTTATGGGTCAAAAGCAAGCAGTAGCGCTTGTAGCAGCTGCTGTAAAGCGTAGCAGAGTGCAGATTAATCCCCACAGAAAACCAGCATCATTTATCTTTGTAGGTCCAACGGGAGTTGGTAAAACTGAGCTTGTAAAGCAACTGTCATTTGAACTGTTTGATACGCCAGAAACACTTATTAGGCTTGATATGTCAGAGTTTATGGAAAAGCACAGTGTTTCTAGGATAATAGGTTCACCTCCTGGATATGTTGGGTATGATGAGGCTGGTCAATTAACAGAAAAGGTAAGGCGTAAGCCATATTCCGTTATTCTTTTTGATGAGGTTGAAAAAGCTCATCCAGATGTTATGAATATTTTGCTTCAGATTTTAGATGAGGGTAAAATAACAGATGCACAAGGTAGAATAGTAAGCTTTGAAAACACGGTAATAATAATGACATCTAATGCAGGAAGCGAACGCAAAGATGGTACAATGGGATTTGGTAAAACAGGTGAGCAAGCATCAAAAGAAAAGGCTATGAAAGCACTTCGTGAGTTTTTGCGTCCTGAATTTATAGGCAGAGTTGATGAAATAGTAATATTTAATGATTTGTCAGACAATGACTATGAGGATATAGCTGTTCTTATGCTTAATGAACTTAAAGAACCACTCCAAGATAAAGGCATTACTCTTGAGCTTGATAGTGATGTTCCATCAGCAGTAAGAAAGAAGATGGATTCTGGTGTAAGGGGAGCGAGAGACCTCAGAAATGTTATTAGACGTGAGGTAGAGGACAAGATTGCAAACCTAATTATTGATAACTTTGATAATTCTTTGGCAAGTATTAAAGTCATAGTTGATAAAGATGAAATTTCTGTCAAAGGAAGCTAATTTATTCTGTATTTCTATTGACATGTGGCGATGGTTGTGTTAAAATAATCATCGTCGCAAATGTGCGGGTGTAGTTCAGTGGTAGAATTCCAGCCTTCCAAGCTGGTTATGTGGGTTCGATTCCCATCACCCGCTCCATTTCGCTTTTTTTATGTGCTTGTAGCTCAGCCGGATAGAGCATCTGCCTTCTAAGCAGAGGGTCGGGGGTTCGAGTCCCTCCAAGCACGCCAAACGTTTACGAGCATGTTGCATGCATATTGCTCGTGGCGTTGTTATATGGTGGATGTAGCTTAGTTGGTTAAAGCGCCAGTTTGTGGCACTGGAGATCGTGGGTTCGAATCCCATCTTCCACCCCATTTTTAAAAATAACGCAAGGCTAATGCTTTGCGTATTTTGATATAATAGCTTTCATTGGGGTGTGGCCAAGTGGTAAGGCAACGGACTTTGACTCCGTCATCCGCTGGTTCAAATCCAGCCATCCCAGCCATTTAAAAATCCATGTTTACGGTTTAATACCAGACATGGATTTTATGTTATTATAATACAGTTAATTAATTTTAGGAGAGTGTTAATATGGTATCGATTATATACTTTAGCAAAAGTGGGAATACAAAAGCATTGGCTGATATTGTGGCAAAGGGTGTTAAATCTGTTTCTGATACAGAGGTAAGGTCGTTTTCTATTGATAACATTGATTATGATTATGTGAATAATAGTAACGCTGTTATATTTGGTACTCCAACTTATTATGCAAGCACTTGTTGGCAAATGAAAAAATGGTTTGATACATCATCTTCTTGCAAACTAGAAGGTAAAATTGGAGGAGTATTTGTAACTGCTGATTATATGCAGGGCGGAGCAGATGTTGCAGCACTAACAATTATCCAGCATATGATGGTCAAGGGAATGCTTGTATATTCGGGCGGTACAGCTTTAGGAAAGCCATATTTGCATCTTGGTCCTGTTGCCATTAAAGGTAATGATGAGCTTAATGAAACAATGTGCGAAGTTTATGGACAAAGAATAGCACAAAAAGTTAAAGAAATTTTTACTGATAAATAATTACTATTTAGATTTTTAATATAAAAATAGTTTAGATTTGAAAACTAAAATTAAATAGCAAATAATAAATTAACCCTCCATTCAATATAAAATTGAATGGAGGGTTAAACTTAATAAATCATAAGGATTTATTATATATGTAGTAATTTTTGTTAAATAATATTAAGTTGTCTATTACAAGACTTAATTGTAACTTTACCACTTTCAGTATCAAAATATAAAGTGCGTGCATAATCAGCACCAGTGTCTTCTTCTAACAATACGATTCGATGTTCTTTTAATGTTTCTTTTACTGCAGAAATATTTTTAGCACCAATCTTATTTAAATCTGAATTTGAAGAATTAGGGTTTCTAGGATTTACCAATTTAAACATAGTTGCGCCACCTGCAATTTTTGCAACTATATTTCTTTTGTTGCATCCTAATTTAACCATTTCATTGATCATTTCAGGTATGCAAGTATCAGCAAATCTGTGCTTTTTATTTTTTGCATCTTCAGCATTGTGAGCGAAAGGTAGCATTATGTGACCCAATGCGCCAATTTTTTTGAAAGGGTCATAAAAACATATGCCAATGCAGGAGCCAAGAGCATATGTAACAAGTGTATCTGCATTTTGAGCAACTTTCATATCAGAAATATTGACAGTAATTGTATTATTCATTTTAAATCCCTAATTTTAACATTATTTTTTCATATGACTCTTCATCGGGCAGATAAAACATATGAAATGCATTTTCTGCTTCAGATTCAACATAATTATTAACAACTAAAATTTTATCATAATATGAGTACAGTTCAACTGCAACAGAGCTTAAAATTGCTCCAAGCATATCAATACACACATAGGGTAAAGATATTTTAACATCAACATCTAAAAATGTAGCAACAGCACTCGTATATGAACCAATAAAGATATTGCATAATTCATTGATTGCGGATAATTGCATTTCGGTAAAATCATTTTCATCTAAAGGAGTATCTTCTGGGAGAATTTTTTTAAGAATTTTAAGTACAAATTCTTTTCTAATAATCAGTAAAACAGCTCCGTTAATTTCACCAGTGATTTCAGACAAAGCTGATAACACAATGTGTTCTTCTGTACCACCTAAAAATTCAGATATTTTGTCTATCTCCAAAAATTGAACAAGGGGAAGGTCTAATTTTAAATTGTTATCTAAAATAAAGGTTAATGACTTTGTGGCATTACCCATTCCAATATTACCAATTTCTTGAAGAGCGGATCTGTGCATTTCATTCATTTCTTTTACACTGGAACCAAACGACACATTATCATCTCCTTATTTGTACACAAGAGGGGAGAGTTATTGGCATTCCGTCTTATGTTTAACTATAATATATATACTCATTTTAGTGTCAATATATATTATTAAAGTTTGAAAATAAAAAATTTAACAATTCTATAAACCTTCAAATCGTTTGTATTTATCGATTTGGAGGTTTATATATAATTTAACACAAAAATTTAATAAGAAATAATCTTATTAAAACCAAATTGATTTATTATAACATACGATTTTTTTTATATTACATATAAGTTAAATCTATGTTATTTGAAGAACTTGGCAACAGTTTCCATAATTCTGTCAGGTTTAAATGGTTTTACAATAAAATCAGCTGCACCTGACTTAAGTGCATCTAAAACTAACTTTTCTTGACCCAATGCAGAACACATAACAACATTTGAGTTAGAATCATATCCTTTTATATCACGAAGTGCTTCAATACCATCTTTTTCAGGCATTGTTATATCCATTATAACCAAATCTGGCTTTTCGGATTTATACATATCAACGGCTTCAACTCCGTTTTTTGCTTCGATAATTTCGGTGTATCCACCTTGAGTAAGCATGTTTTTTATCATCATTCTCATAAATGCAGCATCGTCAACTAACATAATCTTTTTTCCCATAATCTTTTTCTCCTTTAAACTTACAAGACTTTAATTATTTCATTAGGATTAAGTATTTCTGTGATTCTTACGCCATAATATTCTTCAACTACAACTACATCACCTTTAGCTATTTTTTGACCATTTACTAAAATATCTACAGGCATTCCAGCTTGTTTGTTAAGCTCTATAATTGAACCATTTGCAAATTCCAAAATATCTTTAATTGATTTTTTAGAATGACCTAATTCAACTGTAATTTTAAGAGGTACAGACATAATAAGTTTTAAATTTTCTGGACGCTCTTCAAGTTTATCAACTTGTCCTTTTTCAAACCCTTGGAATGATGCAGAAGAAATATTATAGTTTTCCTGAGGTGCATAACTTTGGTTAGAAGGTTTTTGCGTTGGCTGCTGTACCGGCTGTTGTACTGGCTGTTGTATCTCTTGCTGTACTGGTTCTGGAGCAGGAACTGATTCAACTGTTGGACTTTGATTGTTTTCCGAAGAAAACAGAGAGGATAATAATTCTTTTGCAAAATCAAATGACATAAAGCTTGCAAATTCACTGTCTAAAACGCCTTCAACATTAATATTAAATTTTACAGCAATCATATCATCAAATTCATTAAAATATTTTTTACTGAAATTTTCATCAGTATCAACTTCAAATGGAGTGGGAGTTGATATATTTACAGTTCTGTTTAAAAATTGTGCAAGAGCAGTTGATGAACTTCCCATCATTTGGTTCATAGTTTCACAAATTGCACTAACACTAATTTCATCCATTGTAAATTCTTCATTTGGATCATATTCGGTTTGTAATAGTATACTAACAATTTTCTGAACATCTTCTTGTTTTAAAACAAAGACATTAACTCCAGAAAGTCCTTCAATATAATTGATTTCAACGCCAACTCCAGGGGTTAGTGCCTTAAATTCAAAATTACCAGATGTTGTTACTTCAACTTTAGGAGTAGTTATATATACTTTTTTGTTAAGAAGGGTAGAGACAGCAGTTGCCGCTGCACCCATACTTATATTTAATATTTCACCAATGGTATCTATTTCCATATCGGTAAACAAAACATTTGTTGAATCCAAGTGATTCAGCCTCCCATATCAGTTTATACCTTTACTGATTTTTATAGAATAATTTTTATTTTGAACTCCGATTTTGCCTATAAACCAAGGGCTATCTTCAACCATTACTTCAACATCATCGGATATTTTTCTTTCGTTTAATATTATTATATCTCCTTTTTGAAGTTCAAGCAAATCTTGGATTTCAATATCTGTACTGCCAAGCAAACCAGTTATATCAAGACCTGTTTTTTTAATGGAAGTAAAAATATTTGATTTTTGCTCTTCCTGTTTATCATCACCTTTTTTGGCCATTCTATTGCCTAAAAGAGGAAATAATTTTTCGAACAAAGTTGTAGGTATACATAAATTCATTATCCCCTGAACATCTTCAATCGAAATTTCTATGACGATTATTGCAATTGTAACATCGGGTGGAACAAATTGAATTACTCTTGAATTCGTTTCTATAACATCAAGAGTATGTGCAACTTCCAAATAGTTGGACCATGCATTGTTTAAATGTGGCAACATCATTTTAAAAACATATTCCATTATAGAAAGTTCAATATCGGTGTAATCTCTATCTATGTTTGTAACCTTTACACCACTGCCACCTAAAAGCAAGTCCATTATTGCAAAAGATAACGGTTTTGCAATTTCAAGTAATATTTGCTCATCTTGTATTTTGGCCTTTTCGCAGGTCATACCAAACATTCCAACAAGAACAGAGTCACTTAAAGCATTGTTAAATTCTTTATATTCTTCTTCCTCGATTTGAATTATTTCAATTTGACAGTTTTGCCTAAGTACACTTGTAAGTTTCATACTAAAAAAACGGGCGAAGTTATCGAATATATTTGTAAGGTATTTAAGCTGATCTTTTGTAACCTTTCTAGGTGATCTAAAATCATATTCTTTTATTTTTTGAGTAGTTTGTTGTTCTTCAACTTGATCGATATTAAGTTCGCCACTTTGCAAATTACCGAGTAACTCGTCAATTTGCTGTTGGCTTAAAACATTAGCC
>RZYX01000069.1 GCA_009930155.1 Clostridia bacterium
TGGAACTTGGTCGGGAACAGGAGTTGTCGGAAATACATTTGATCCAACAATAGCTCTTGCCGGAGATCATTTAATCCAATATGATGTTGTAAACGGCGCATGTTCTGATTCCGATACTGAGATAATGACAGTTTATGGTTTTGTTGACGCAACAATTACTCCAATTGGACCATTCTGTGAAACTGATGCAGCGGTAATTTTAACAGCTGTAAGTCCGGGTGGAACTTGGTCGGGAACAGGAATTACTGATGCAATTGCTGGATTATTTTCGCCTTCAGCAGCTATTATTGGAGACAACCTGATTACATACACTGTTGGAGTAGGGGCATGTTCCGACACTGATCAAATTACTATCCTTGTTGACGAAATTGTTGATGCATCAATCAATTCGATATCACCAATTTGCGAAGATAATGGATTAGTTACATTAACCTCTGTCAATACTGGTGGAATTTGGACGGGTAATTTTGTTTTAGGTAACACTTTCGATCCATTGTTAGCAGGTCAAGGAAATCATACAATCAGCTACCAAATTGTCAATGGAGCTTGCTCTGATTCTGATCAAGCAATCATCCATGTTGACACAATTCCTGATGCAAGTATTACTCCTGCAGGACCATACTGCCAAGACTTTGAATTTGCTTATCTTAGTGCGGTTAGTCCAGGTGGCACATGGAGTGGAACAGGAGTTACTAATCCTGCGACTGGACAATTTTCTCCATTATTTTCTGGTCCGGGAGATTTCTTGATAAACTATGAGATTATTAATGGTGTATGTTCAGATAACGATTCCTTTACAATACATGTTGATGAATTTATAGATCCAACAATAACTCCAATTGACGCAATCTGTCAAACGGGTGATCCAATAACACTACATGCTGCAAATCCTGGTGGAATATGGTCAGGGCAAGGGATTATTGACCCAATAAATGGTATTCTTGACCCATCATTAGTTGAAAATGGAGATAACACAATGACATATACAATTGCAAACGGAGCTTGTGAATCTACCGATTTACATATTTATCAAGTAGATCCGGCTGTTGATGCTACAATTTTAAGTAATCCGGGTATTCTGTGTATTGATGCAGATCCATTTGTGTTAAATTCTGTACAATCAGGAGGGATTTGGACTGGACAAGGCATAAGTAATGCAAATTCAGGAGCTTATAATCCTTCTTTAGCAGGCGAAGGTTATCATGAAATTGTTTATCATATAGAAAGTGGAACTTGTGAGGATTCTGACACCATATACATAACTATAGATGCCATTCCAGATGCCACAATTACAGATGCTGGTCCACTATGTGAAACAGACCCTGCAGTTGTTTTAACAGCAGCAACTCCCGGAGGAATATGGTCAGGAACTAGTGTTGTTGGAAATACTTTTGATCCTAGTCTCGCAGGTAGTGGTGATTATCTCATAACATACATTGTTAATAATGGGGCATGTTCTAACTCTGATACTCAAATGATTCATGTTGATGGAATGCCTGACGCGACAATAAATCCTGTTGACCCAATTTGTGAGAACAGTGCTCCAATAACCTTATCTTCTGTCGAAACTGGAGGAATTTGGTCAGGGACGTCGGTAAGTGGAAACCAATTTAACCCTTCTATAGCAGGACAAGGGAGTCATTTAATTACGTATGAGATGATTAATGGTGTCTGTTCTGATTCTGATAATATCACTATCATTGTAGATGGATATACACCTGTAAGTATAACTTCTGTTGGTCCATTTTGCGCTAACGAAAGTCCTGTAAATCTTACTGCTAGTGTTACAGGCGGATTATGGAGTGGTCAGGGTATTTCAGATCCAATAAACGGAACTTTTGATCCAACAATCTCAGGAGTTGGGACATTTAATATTGACTATACATTTAACAACGGATCTTGTATTTCAAATTCGTCAACACAAATAACTGTTAATCCAAATCCGATTGCAATTATATCAAATTTGGGTTCTACCTATTGTGAAGGGGATGCCTTTATTGTAGTTACAACGAGTCCTCCAGGCGGCACTTTAAGTGGCCCCGGCATTGATAATTTTGTTTTCAATCCTTCTGATGCCGGACCCGGTATTCATACGATTACTTATGATGTTACAAACGTTTATGGATGTTCTGACAATACTCAAACTAATGTTACTGTTAATGCAAGTCCGACTGTAAGCATAAGCTTGCCTGATAGTGAATTTTGCATTGACGATGACGCCGAGAACTTAGAAGGCAATCCTTCTGGAGGTATATTTGAGGGTACAGGTGTTTTAAACAATAAATTTATTCCTGTAAATGCTGGTCCCGGAATGCATGAAATAACTTATACATACATAGATGCTAATGGGTGTTCAGGAGTTGGGACTATGTTTGTAGAAGTAAGTGAGCCTCTCCAACTTGAAATTACAGGACAAAATTTGATTTGCTTTGGCGAAAATACCGGACAGGCAAGCGTTACAACAACCGGAGGTGTGCCACCATACAGCTACCAATGGGACGATCCAGCCTTATCAACAAGTTCGACTATTAGTGATCTTAGCTCCGGATTATATAACCTAACTGTTACTGATGCATGGGGTTGTGATGAAACAAGCAGCATCAATATTATTTCTCCTTCAGAACTAAATGTTTTCATTAGTTCCAGTAGTAATGCAGATTGCTATGGAGATAGCAATGGGAGTGTTCAGGCTGGAGTCTCAGGAGGTATATCTCCTTACGTATATATCTGGGATAACGACTCAAATAGTACAACATCATACCTAAATAATCTTGAAGCCGGTGAATATAATGTTACGATTACTGATAGTAATGGTTGTAGTGATACAACAGGAGTTACAATAACTCAGCCAAATCAAATAGTTTCTGCAATTTCAACTTCTACTGACGTTTCTTGTAATGGTGGTAATAACGGCTCTGCAACAGTTAGTGTTAATGGAGGAACAGAACCATATTCGTTCATTTGGAGTAATTCTTCTCAAACTCCAATATCTACTGCAAATCATTTGTCGGCAGGGGAATATCAGGTAACTGTAACTGATAACCATGGATGTAGTGCAACCTCATCTGTTATAATAACTGAACCAACTGCAATAACATCAACAACAAATCATACTGATGTCGTTTGTGCACATAGTCTTGGTTCAGCAGCCATTAGCGTAAATGGTGGAGTATCTCCGTACACTTACATCTGGTCAAATGCCAATACAACGGCAAGTTGCAGTAATCTCTCGGCTGGAGTATATACTATTACAGTAACAGATGCTAATAATTGCTCACATTACGAAAACATAACAGTTGGTTTGATAGGAGATATCCATGCTAATATTTTTGAGGTTCAAGATATTCTCTGTTATAATTCAAATGAAGCGATACTCCAAGGTTATAGCAATAATGGGACAAACCCTCTAAGTTACCTTTGGTCAAATGGCGTGAATACTGAATATAATTATAATTTGGCCGCAGGGCATTATGAAGTTACTATAACTGACGATTGGGGTTGCACTGGTAGTAATTCTTACGACATTGATAATGTGCCTCAAATAAATGTTATAGAAAATATCACAAGTGTTGGTTGTGCAGGTGACGAAACAGGAGCTATAACGGTTCAGGTAGAAGGAGGTACTCCATCTTATCTAATAAATTGGAGTACGGGTACAACAGGCCTGAATATTTCTGACATTAGTCCTGGAAATTATAGCTTAACCGTTACAGATGCTAATAGTTGTACTATTTCGGAAACATATTATGTTGGAACAGCAAATCCAATATTAATTGATTTGCTTATGAAGGATATCAGCTGTTATGGATATAATGATGGTGAAATAAAAGTAAATGCAATTGGAGGAACCCCTCCATTCACATACTTCTGGACTTTTGATGGAAATAATTTTACAGGAAGTTCAGCAAGCAATCTTAGTGAAGGAGAATACTCAATTACTGTTAGTGATTCTCAAGGATGTAAGATTGATACTGTTGCAGTAATTACACAACCTGAAAAAATTGATTATTCATATTTTACTATAGACCCAAGTTGCATTGGAAACGATGATGGGTATATCGAAATAACAGTTGTTGGCGGTCATCCTCCTTATTTGTATCAATGGGGAGAACAAACGGCATCCATAGAGTATATTTCTGGGTTAATGCAAGGTTCATATACATTTACAATTACTGATAGTAACGGGTGCATGCAAGCAACAGAAGCTATTACCCTAACAGACACCGATGTAGATTGTATTTCAATACCAAATGCATTTACACCAAATAATGATGGTGTTAACGACACTTGGATAATTGAAAATATTGAAATTTTCCCTTGGGCACTTATTCAAGTTTTTAACAGATGGGGACAAATTGTATTCGAAGGACATGGTTCGGGCGATCCTTGGGATGGAACTTGGAATGGTAATATTGTCCCAACAGGGTCATATATCTATACTGTTGACTTATTTAATGGAACAAAATATTGTGGAATCGTAACAGTTGTGCAATAAAAAGGTCACTGTTTTATTTTTAAGATTTGTCTAAAATGCTCTAAGTCTTCAGTAAAAGTGATTTTAAGATTATTGTTGTCTCCTTCTATAATTTCGATTTTTTCTGAAGGAGCTACTTTATGAACAATGCTGCAATCATCAGTTTGTTTAAATCTATGAACCTTTTCTAAGGCTAAATATGATTGATAAATAAATTCAAAGTTAAAACCCTGTGGAGTTTGAGCTTTAAACAATTTTGTACGATCTGGGATAGCTTCTAAGCAATTGTTTTCGTCAGAGATATAAATTGTATCTGTTGTTGGTACAGCAACAGATACTGCCTTATTCTTTTCCAAGGCGGTTAAAACTCTATCAATAAGATTAGATTTTGTGTTTGGTCTGACGGCGTCTTGAATAAGTACTTTAATTTTTGACCGTTCTTTTTCTTTACTAAAAATTTCTTTTAGTCCAATATATGATGACTCTCCTCGTGTAGCTCCACCCTCAACAATTGCACAAATCTTTTTGAATTTATTAATATTTGCAATTTGCATTGTACGTTGAAGATGTTCAGGATTGCTTACAACAATTATTTTATCAATATCTTTATGGTTATTAAAATTTTGGATGCAATACTCCAATATTGTTTTACCATAAACATCAGCAAATTGTTTTGGCATATCATTTCCAAACCTATTTCCGGAACCGCCTGACAATATTAACGCATAAACCAATCCGTCTTTCATTTATTATATAAATAAAATAAGAAATAGAAAGCCCTTAATAAAAAGAGCTTTCAAATATCAAAATTGTAAATAAGTACTTAATCTTTTGCTATATCAGCATAATCAACAGCATTCATAAGAGCGTCAGCATCAGTTGGGTTACTTAATTTAATTTTAATCAACCAACCGTCACCGTAACAATCTTTATTAACCAATGCCGGGTCGTCAATAATAGCTTCATTAACTTCGACTACTTCGCCGGCAACAGGCATGTAAGAATCTGAAACGGTTTTTACAGCTTCGATAGAACCAAAAGATTCTCCTTTATCAAGCTCTTCTCCTTCTGTTTCGATTTCGATAAAAACAATATCACCTAAATGTGATGCTGCAAATTCTGTAATTCCCACATAAGCTTCATCTCCTTCGATACGGAGCCACTCGTGAGATTCGGTGTACTTTAAATTTTCAGGAAAGTTCATTGTCTATTTCTTTTAAATGTTATAATTTTAAATTAATTATCCAAAGTAAAGAATAATTTTTCTAAGTTGCAAGAGTAAATCTCAAACTAACACCAAAATTTGTATTAGAAGTGGGATAAGTAAGTCCGATTGTGGGTTTATTTATAACCTGATCATAAAATAGTCTTAAATTAAATCGATTACTTAATACGTAATCAGCAGAAGTTTTTATTGTAATAATTTTTTGTCCGGCGGTAGGTTGATCAAATCCTTCTTCTAGTTTTCTGATTACAGTCATGCTGTTTCTTATGGAGAAATCAAGACGAACATTAAGATCGCTTTTAAAATTTCTTTTTCTGCCACCTGTTTCAATAATTATTTCAACATCTTTAAAGCGATATCCTGTTCCTATGATTAATTCATCATTTTTTAATTCTGTAAGCTGATTATTGCCAAAACTCATATTAAGATTTCTATTCTTTTTTACTTCTAATTTAGCAATAAAACTATTGGTCATTGTAACATCAATTGAGATTAATGGAGAAAACTGTTCTGTAATACTAATTCCATTAATTTGATATTTAGAATAATAATTTTCGAGTTCATCTCGGATTGTATTAAATCCATCAACTTCTCGATATTCATTAGAGAGTCTGGATTGATATGAACCAATATTAAAAGTTGACCGATAGACGTGGTTTAGATTTACTGAGCGAAATATTTTTGCGAGTTTTGGTATTTTAGATAAGCCATCATAAGTAATTCGCCAGTTGGGTAGTGCACTTAGAATTGATGGAAATGTTTCTAAACTAACAGCATTTGCTGACTTGTTTGTATAAGCTGCCAAAAATGCTGGGATTAATACATTTTGGGAGGTTTTTCCGTAACCAACAGGAAATCCATAAGTATCAACAGATGTTGGATCATAATCGGGTCGTTGTTCTGCAAGTCTATTAGCAATAAGTATCCTATTTTCATCAAATTGCCTAAATGTTTCGCTGGCATAATCACCATCCCCTTTTATCGGTTCAAAAGCGGTTCCCCACGAAATTATTGACATTGAGAAGCTTCCGGTTTGGACAGGATTCATTTCCATAAATCGATCTCCGCCGTATGCTTCATCATAACCATATCGGTAGTACACGTTTTGATTCTCGCTATAGTTATGAGTCAAATTAAGATCTACGCGCAAATCTCTAATTGGTTCTAACGAAGCTCTAACATTCCAACTACGGTTATGAGTTTGCATAAAAGGCTGAATATTTGTCGTGTCGCGTGTAACAACATTATTATTAATTGCCCATCTGCCAAAGTCATCTTCTTGCCAACCCATTACAAAAGGTATGGTTGGAGTTCTGATTGCGAATTGAGGTCCAAACATTTCAGCATCTGCGATATAATTTGTCATACCCAACATATATGTCGATGGCATGTAGCCTGGCAATAGAGTACCATTTGTTTCGGTAAAACCAATCGAAACGTTTTTAACACTCATAATCGCTACTAATGTATTATCAAATATGATTTTTGCTATCGACTCTTTCTTCTCACGTTTTCCTGTAACTAACAAAGTAATATCCTCTGCGTCTTCATTAGGTGTGAAAGACGCTCTGTTTAAATCAATAATTATTGTTTCGCCTTTTACCTCTTTACCCTCAGCATTCGTTGCATTTATGGATATTTCTTCGGTTTTTAATTTGTGTGAAATCTTTTTTTCCTTACCAGCTCTTAATCGAGGCACTTTTTGTTCATAAGTAACAGTTTCAATCTCCTTTTTTGGCTTACGTGTAGATCTTCGGCCTCGATATTTCTTATTAACATCGTCTAAATAATCAATTTTATTATAAAGACTTAATAAATTAAATTGAGTGTTTAGCGACATCGAATTTCCATTTTGTAATGTGTTTCCAATATTGATGCTTGTGTCTGCCAACATTGGAGCTGCTGTCCAATCATAGGTTCCGGAGTATCGTGCGTTTGCTGTAACCCAATTTAACAACGGAATCTTATTTATAGGTAAGTTATAGGTTAAGTCCCATTGGTGGTGATATTGTGTGTTTCTACCTAAATTTCGCAAATTATCAAGTATCGTATCCCTTCTTTGTTCATATAGTGGATCTTCTTTGTAGATTCGTCCCTGAGGCTCATCAATTCTTGCATTATTTGTAGCAGAGAAATCAAATTTTAAACTTTTCGAAAAATTATATTTTAAATCGTATTGTCTAACCCAAGTAAAATCTTTGCGAACATTTACAGGTAAAGGCAACGACGAATTGTAAATGTTACGAAGTTGGGTCTCTCCATATTGACGATTTAGGTTTGTTCTAAACGATAGTTGTGATGGTAAATAATAAAAATTAAAATCTTTTATTATTTTAAATGCTTTGTTATTTAGGAGTTTAACATTTTTAAATGGCTCAACAATTTTTGGAGTTGCATTATAATTATAAAATAACGCTCCGGTATAGATTCTGTTTGTATTATAGATTGTATTTACATCTCGTTGATATGTTTCATTATAACCATAACTAAGCGACCAATTTGCCAAATCGTAAATTTGAGGTTTCCCTTTGGTTTTATTGACTTTAACATTTGTAAAGTTTAAGCTTTTGCGTTGAGTATAATCTTGAGCTAAATGACGTAAACTATCTTTATATTCTTCTGTAAGAGTAGGATCACTTAAGGCTACTTTAAAAGGAATGTCAGGATCCAAAGGATTGTACTCAGGATTTGAAACGTTTTCTGAGTACCCAACATACATTGGTATTCGGACATTTAATTTTTCCGGGAAAAATTTTCCTAATTCTAAATTTGATGAAACATCGACTCTATTTATTTCTTCTTTTTGTCTTTCGCTAACTTTTTGATTTATTGCTCCAAACCCAGGTTTGCTAGTAGCACCAGCAACGGTTACCGAGCCAAAATCGGCCAGTTTTGCAGTTACTCTAGCATTTGCTGCCCAACCGCCTTTTTCATCAAAATTTGTTAATCGCAATTCATTTACCCACACTTCTGCACATTTCGACAACCCATCATCATCATCAGATACCGACATTTTTTTCGGGTTACGCACACCAATCATAATTGTTTGTACATTCGATAAATTAGGATTTCCCATTACACTTACTTTTCTGTCTCCATCAGGTAATGTATATAATCTTGTTATGCTAACATTTGGATCTCCGGCGCGTATCAAATCGTTGCGATTTTGTTTAACAAGTTGTAACAATTCAAATTCAAGATTTAAATCATTTTCTTCGGGCCACACAATGTACCTATCTGGCGATTCTTCATCAAGTGTTCCGTCATAATATCCGGCGGGAGTTACCTTTAACGGAATCTCATATTCGTAATAATTGTTTTTGTAATCCGTCCCTAATCGCACAAAAACACTAATATCTCCGTCATGAAGAGCCCCTTCTCCCGGGACTTCTTCGGCATGTATAAACATTTTTAGACGCAGGTATTTCCTTACATCTAAATTAACATTTTTATAAACTGCCCTAGCATCTCCATCCTGTAAACCACATACTTTAAGCGACATCGACTGCTCATTTAATTGTCGCATTTGTGGATTCATTGGATCAATTTGTCTATTAATATTTGGAGGCAAAATGTAATTTACTGGAGATTTTGAAGAGTTTTCTTCAATATTTACAGCGCTTACATCAAATGGTGTTTCTGCTAATTCATCTACAACATACTCTCCGGGTTGCATAAAAGAGGCGTTATATTTACGCCATTCGCCACGAACTAAATTTAGTGTAGCAAAACGAATAATAGTGGTTTCAGAAAAATTATGCATAAACATTCGGACAAATCTTATTGACTTAAAGTCTGTAATATTGCCAACTCTTTTGTCATAATCGTAAATAGGAATTTTAAACTGATACCACGAAACTTTTGATGTTTCATCGTTTGCAAAGTTTGCCGATGTTTCTACCTTATCGGTAATATAATTCTGACCTACAACCAAATCCTCTTTTCGTATAGAGACTCGATATTGAAAGTAATTTTCACTTTCACTTAAAGTATTGTCTTTGTTTATGTCTTCGACATTTGGAACTGTTTGAGCACTTGTAGAGTA
>RZYX01000252.1 GCA_009930155.1 Clostridia bacterium
CTATTATACTAATTAGTTGGGGGATAGCATTCTTTGAGTATATTTTTCAGGTACCTGCTAATCGAATTGGCTTTCGCGAAAATGGAGGTCCGTTTACCCTGCTACAACTCAAAGTCCTGCAGGAAGTTATTACACTTGTTGTTTTTACTGTTTTTTCACTTGTTGCTTTCAAAAGTGAGACGTTTCGATGGAATCATTTAGTTGGTTTTACGTTTCTTATTCTGGCTGTCTATTTCATTTTTAAAAAGTAGCTTGAAGTTGCAAACATATTTCGAAATAGAATTGTTCTAGCAGAACAGCGTTCGGGCATTTTGAATTTTAGTCAGCAAACTGTATAGATTTACATTTTTATTTTATCTATTCTTTTCAAAAGATCAGGAATATTTTTTGTTGCAACATTGTAGATTAATGATAAATCAACACCTTCATATTCATGCGAGATTAAATTTCTTAAACCAATAATCCGAATCACTATTTAATTTTCGCAAATTGCAATAATAAATTGAACACTTTTGGTTAAGCTGTTTGATAGATTTGATCCAGTTCTCTTTCAAAGATTTCATCTGGTGTATGATAAGCCAATATCTTTCTTGGCAAGGAATTACACCAAGTTTCAATGTTAATGATTTGTTGGAGAGAATAGTTATGGATATAGTCGCCTTTAGGAATGAATCTGCGAATAAGCCCATTATGTCTCTCTACAGTTCCTTTATCACAAGAAGTATATGGATGAGCATAATAAACCAAGGTTTTGGAAATATCTTCCAGCTGAGATAGATCTGCAAATTCAGAGCCATTGTCAGTCGTAATAGTTTTAAAGATATCATTCCAATGCTCACTGTATTGCTTACGCAAGCTTTTAAAGGCATTCATTACGCTGGCTGCTGTCTTATCTGGAATCTTGATAATTAAGAATTCGCGACTCATGCGTTCGGACATGGTTAGCAGCACTTCGTCGTCCTTGGTTTTATGGCCTAAAACAAGGTCACACTCCCAATGCCCAAACACATTGCGTTTATTAACTTCCTGTGGTCGTTGCTCAATACTGCGGCCTAGCTTCTTCTTATTTTTGCGAACGCGATGGATTTTGGTATTGCGTTTGAGCTTTTCTGGCAAATCGTAGTTGTGAATGCTTAGCAGACCTTGATCGACATAATTATAAAGCGTCCTGGTGCAGACAATATCGCTGCTGGCAAATTCACCCACAGCAGTGCAGCGATTACTGCAGACATCGAGTGACCAGCCATCTTCAAAGAAGTGCCGTTGAACGTAATCAATAAATCTGTGCTTTTTGAGAAAGTCAGATTTTCGACCACAGTGCTGACGATGGTTTTGATAAACGCTTTGACCTTGCTGGGCTTTATAACGTTTGATATTGCCGTGATACAGCTTAACGGTTCCTCGCTTAATCTCATAGTGAATTGTACTAGGAGAACAACCGATTTCTCGTGCAATGGAGCGTAAAGAGCAATGATCTTTCAAACGAGTTTGAATAATGACCCGTTCTTCGAGCGATAAATGAGTTCCTTTTTTGCGCTTGTCCATGATAGAATGTAGTGAGTCCATTTTGACCTCCATAGATGTTTTTGTGGTTATTAACATTCTATCAAACAGGTCCAAATGGACTTTTATTTTCTACAAAGTGTTCAAGTTAATTTTACAATCGGCGGATGAAAATTTTTTACGAAAAGGATGAGAATATGTCAGCAGTATTGAAGCTGGTGGTACTAAATTTGTCGTAGCAGTTCAAGATGTTGAAACAGGTAAGGAAGTTGCAAGAGACCGTATTCCAACTACCACCAATAAGGAAACTTTGGAAAAGACTGCAGAGTTCTTTAAGAAGCATCCAGTTGATGCATTAGGTATTGGTACTTTTGGTCCAATTGATATTAATCCTAAGTCAAGAACCTACGGTTATATCTTGGATACACCAAAGCCAGGTTGGTCAGGTACTAATGTAAAAGGATTCTTTGAAAAAGAATTAGGTATTGTAA
>RZYX01000070.1 GCA_009930155.1 Clostridia bacterium
AAACAATGTTTTTTACTCCAAAACAGATGACGATTGCGAAACTATATGATGAAAAATTCTGGGATGAGTTTTAGGGTGACGCATTGTCGAAGTCAGGAAGAAGAATAAAAGTGGAAGTATTAGTATTCAAATACTGATGAAGAATGGTCGTAAAAACAAGCTCCTTAAGACGGTTGGTTGTGCTAAGACAAAACGGGAAGAGGAGTTACTTATTCTTCTGGCAAACAACGAAATGAGGGAAATGCAAGGTGTTCAGACCCTATTTGAAGAACATGATGACATAGTAGTTGACAGCTTTGTAAATAGCATAGCAAATGATCATCTTCAGATTGTAGGCGCAGAGTTAATTTTAGCTAGAATTTATCAAGTCTTCAACTTTCCTGATGATGGGTGCCCCAATTATTTTCGCAATCTTGTTTTATGCCGACTTGTTTATCCCGGAAGTAAACTCAAGACTGTTGAATATTTTAAACAACACTTGAACACAGAGGTAAGCGTTCATACTATCTATCGGTATTTGGATGAATTAAACTCGGTTTTTAAGCCAGATATAGAGCGACTTACTTTTGAATACACAAATCGCCTCTTAAAAGGCAATATTGGAGTTGTGTTTTATGATATGACCACTTTGTACTTCGAGGCATCTGAAGAAGATGATTTTCGCATACCTGGATTTAATAAAGATGGTAAGCATCAACAACCTCAAATTATGATTGGATTACTGGTGAGCAACTATGGCTATCCTATCGGTTATCAAATCTTTGAAGGAAATACTTCGGAAACTAAAACATTGATACCAGTTCTTGAGGCTTTTCAAGAGAAATTCAATATTGAAAAACCTATTATTATAGCAGATGCAGCACTCCTATCTCAAAAAAATATTAATGCCTTAGATGAGCACCAATATGAGTATATTCTGGGAGGTAGAATAAGGAATGAGACCGAGCAAATTAAGGCTAAGATTATTGCTTTAGATGTAAAAGAAGATAAACCAAAGGAACTGAAAAGTAAAAATGGCCGATTGATCATTAGCTATTCATCCAAAAGAGCTCATAATGATAAGAAGAATCGTGATAAAGGTTTAAAAAGACTGGAAAAAAGGGTAGCATCTGGAAAATTGAATAAAGATCACATCAACAATAGAGGCTACAATAAATACCTAAGATTATCCGGAGAGATAAAAGTGACCATTGACTATGATAAATATAATGCTGATAGCGTTTGGGATGGGCTGAAAGGTTATGTAACAAACACTCACTTATCAAGAACGGAAATTATAAGGAACTACAGTCAATTATGGCAAGTAGAAAAAGCTTTTAGGATATCCAAGACAGACCTTCGAATACGACCGATTTATCACCGGATCAAAGAACGTATTGAGGCACATATATGTATTTGCTTTACAGCATATGCAATATATAAGGAGCTTGAAAGACTTCTTAAACAAAATAACATTAAACTCTCGCCTGAAAAGGCAATTGAACAGATTAAAGAAATCAGGCAGTTAAGATATACTCTCCCAAAGTCAAGACAAATAAAAACTAAAATCTTGCAACCGACAGAAATCCAAAATCAGCTGCTTAACATGAAAATCGAAAGTGGGTGACCCAATGCACAAAACAGGGGCTGCCAATCTCTTACAACCATTTTTATTCGGTACCTGTTGCTTTATACAAAAACTGTAATTTTGTTACCCATTAAAAAACAAAAAAATCGCATATAGAGACAAATCAGCACTTTTTATGTTACAGAATAAAAGATTATTTCATGGCTAAAATAATTGTAGGATTATCCGGAGGTGTGGATTCAAGCGTTGCAGCTCTTCTGCTAAAACAACAGGGACATGATGTAACAGGTATGTTTATGGTCAACTGGCACGACCGTACCGGAACACTTACCAGTAATTGCAGCTGGGAAGACGACTGGAATCTGGCGCAGATGGTTGCTAAGAAAATCCGTATTCCGGTTATCAAAGTTGATCTATCAGAAGAGTATCGCCACCGCGTAGTCGACTATATGTTTGCCGAATACGAAAAAGGCCGGACCCCAAACCCTGATGTACTATGCAACCGTGAAATCAAGTTCGACAGCTTTCTGAAGGTCGCAATGCAGTATGGCGCCGATTATGTTGCCACCGGCCATTACTGCCGAAAGGATGAAATTACAGATCAGAATGGCAGCATCATACACAGGCTCCTTGCCGGGAAAGATTCAAATAAAGACCAAAGTTATTTCCTGTGCCAGTTGACTCAGGACCAATTATCAAAAGCGCTTTTTCCTATTGGAGACATTGAAAAACCTGAAGTCAGACGCATAGCGGCGGAAGCAGGGATTGCTACGGCAGACCGTAAAGACAGCCAGGGCATTTGCTTTGTTGGAAAAGTTGACCTTCCGACATTTCTGCAAAAGCAGTTAAGGCCCAAAAGGGGCAGAATTATGCTTATTGATCCTGAATCAGAACATTACAAACACCCCAATTCATCACATAATATAGATATATCATCTATCCCATCTATGCTAACGAGTGAGCTCGAAAAACTTTCTGCACCCTACCCTTACACACCTGAAGAAGGCAAAAAGGTTGGCACTCACGACGGCGCGCACTTTTTCACTGTCGGGCAGCGAAAAGGATTGAATGTAGGCGGAATGAAAGAACCACTTTTCGTAATCGGGACGCACATTGAGCGAAACGTTGTCTTTGTTGGAATGGGGAAATCCCACCCCGGACTCTTCAGAAGGGGTTTATTTATCCGCAAAGATGAAGTTCACTCTCTTAGACCGGATTATACACTGAAGCCCGGTGATAGCATGAAAGTAGATACCAGAATCCGTTACCGTCAGCCATTGCAAAAGGCTACTATAGTCTGCCGGGAAGAGGGATTATTTATAATCTTTGAACATCCTCAGCGTGCAATTACAGCAGGTCAGTTTGCCAGCTGGTACAAAAACGATGAAGTGCTGGGTTCCGGAGTAATAGATAAATAAAAATTAATCTAAAATACAACGAACAGAAAATCCATATAAATGATTTGAATTAAAAGTTTCCACAGTTGATTGATCATATCTTAACCTTCTGCGAAAATTGAATGTACCATCAGTTGCTGTGGATGTCCAAAAATATGTAGCCTGATTTAAGTGCTGAAAAGACCCATCATCAGTCCACCTGAATCCGGTTCCTAATGCAGAAAAACCGCTTGCGTTATTGGATGATTGATCGTTTCCAATATGACCGGGAGTAGTACTGGAATTCCATGTATTCTGCGAGGCCAGGGCTTTTGCAATATCATTTCCGCTACCACCATATCCAAATCCATTATCCGAAAGATAGTTTTGCATCACAGACCATTCACCTGTACTGGGGACATGCCATCCATTAGGACAAATCCCCTGCCCGCCTTCAACGAGTACATAATCCATCAGTTCACGCCACTGATATAACCCGCCATAAGTATCACAGTTTGCACTCTGGTTATTGTAGCAATACTTTTCTATAATTCCATTGTCAGTTTGCCAATTTCCGGGAGCATTACTCGCTACCATTGTCCCAATATTTAAATTCTCAGCCATCCAACACTGGTTACCGATTTTAACCGTGCTATACTCCATTGAATTTCTGGAATCATTTAAAGTTTCATAGCCACAGTAAAACACTTCCATATATAGTGTCCCATCAAATTTATACCAACTGTCTCCGTTGTAAAATACAATATTATCGGCATCTGCAGCATAAACTAATGCCCCCTTTTCCGGCCCGGGAAGGGCTGCAATTTCAGAATCTGACAATGGGTATAGTTGTAGGTAGTTAGAATGAATAGCTATATGATCGCTTGTTGTATCACCAACATAAACATCATTCGCATATACATTCATTACAGAAAAACCACCATTTTGAGCAAAAGAGTGTGTTTCGGCTCCGCAGAGGATTAAAACACACAGGAAAACAATAAATTTTTTCATGTGAGATCAGATTAAATAGTTCTATAATTTGGTTGTTTCCTGCAAATATAACAAAAAAAACCGAGACAATAAACATCCCGGCTTTCTTAACTGTTTAATAATGAAGACTCTTAGAACAATCCTGTAATATTTCCATCATCATCCACATCAATATTTTCAGCGGATGGAGTTGCCGGTAATCCGGGCATTCTCATAATAGAACCTGTAATTGGCACTACGAATCCGGCGCCGGCGGCAATTTCAATTTCACGAACGGTAACAACAAAATCTTTCGGGCGTCCCAAAAGCTCAGGATTATCAGAAAGTGATTTCTGTGTTTTTGCAATACAAACAGGAAGTTCCTCCAGGCCGAGAGCAGCAATTTTCTTGAGGTCTTTCTTTGCCTGAGCAGTAAAGTCAACAGCTTCAGCACCGTATATCTGTTTTGCAATGGCTTCAATTTTTCTTGGGATATCCCACTTCCAGTCATACATCGGCTGATACGTACATGTACATTTATCTGCCACATCTACCACTTTATTAGCAAGTTCAATCGCACCTTCACCGCCTTTTGCCCACACATCAGCCTCTACAGCAGTAATATGCATTTCGCGGCAGCGCTTCTTCACAAAGTCAATCTCTTCCTGGGTATCTGTAGCAAATTTATTAATCGCTACTACTGCACAAACATTAAAACGCTGGATGTTTTCCACATGCTTCTCAAGGTTCGCAATACCTTTTTCAAGAGCTTCCATGTTGGGTTCCTGCAATTCTGTGAGTGAAGCACCACCATGATACTTCATAGCACGAAGCGTAGCCACAAGCACAACAGCTTTTGGAGAAAGACCGGAATAGCCACACTTAATATCAAAGAATTTTTCTGCACCGAGGTCAAATCCGAAACCTGCCTCTGTTACCACATAATCAGAAAGGGAAAGACCCATTCGGGTTGCAATTACCGAGTTGGTACCCTGAGCAATATTCGCAAAAGGACCACCATGTATAATTGCCGGAGTACCTTCAATAGTTTGCACAAGGTTCGGCATCACAGCATCTTTTAGCAGTGCTGTCATGGCACCGTGCGCATTGAGATCGCGGGCATAAACAGGTTTTTTATCAAAAGTATATCCTATAAAGATTTTGCCTAATTTCTCTTTAAGGTCATGAAGATTTTCAGCAAGACAAAGGATAGCCATAATCTCTGATGCGGCAGTAATATCAAAACCGGTTTCACGCGGGATACCCATAGTACGACCACCAAGCCCCACAACAGTGTGACGAAGGGAACGGTCATTCATATCCATCACGCGCTTCCATACCACAGTTCTCGGATCAATACCCAGATTACGCCTAGCACTCTGAATATTGTTGTCAATCATAGCTGAGAGCAGGTTATGTGCCCTTTCTATTGCAGCAAAGTCACCGGTAAAATGAAGGTTTATATCTTCCATAGGAAGCACCTGTGAATATCCACCACCGGCAGCACCACCCTTAATACCGAAAACCGGTCCAAGGCTGGGTTCACGTAAAACCACAGTGGTTTTTTTACCGATTTTATTGAGACCCTGAGAGAGACCTATCGACATTGTTGTCTTACCCTCACCTGCTGGCGTAGGAGAGATCGCAGAAACAAGAATCAGGTTGTTTTCACGTCCTTTATCTCTATCGATATACTTCAAAGGAATTTTGGCCTTGTATTTTCCGTAATGGACCAGGTCTTCATGTTCAATACCTAAAATGTCTGCAATTTCATTGATGTGCTTCATCGTCGCACTCTTGGCAATTTCTATATCCGTCATAAGGCTAATGGTTATACATTTAAGAAACTAAATATTTTAAATCTTAGAACAACAAAAACCGGATTTGGTTTACCGGAATGTCATAATTATCTAAAAAACAATAATGTATTGTTTATTAAAGAATCATCAGAGTTGAATGTATGTTTTCTTTTTTTATTTAAAACATGGAAACCACAATTAAAATTCTCTAATTGTTTTTTTTAATTCAGGAAGGCTAAAGCAGCATATTGAAGCACCTTTGGAAAAATCACACCGTCCTGCATTGAATAACACATTATAAGTATTGCAAATTCTACGGAAACGTATATTGATCGAGATTGGGATAGGAGTTTTTTATTACCACATATTTTGAATGAGATAGTTAAATGTATTGTCTTTCGAATCACAATTGATTCTTAACATAATTAATCCATTAAGCATAGCTTTCCATCCAAATTTGGGATGGGACATTATTTCATAATGCTTGTAATAACAATTTCCCTGATTCTTGAGCAAATAATGAAAGACTTGCTGGTATTCGTTACGTATTTGATTATCATCAATGTTTATAATTGCATATAGGGTAAAAGCCTGAGCTAATCCTTCATGAATATCTCTTGTTTGTTTGTCAAACGAATAGGATTTTATATCCCATCTGTTTCTGTCACTACCCGGCATCCAGTGTGTGATCCAGTGGCCCAGCTGGTGCCATAGTATAATCTCGCGTACAATGTTTATATAAAACTGACGGCCTCTTCTGGCTCTAAAGCCAAAATCATTGTAATACGCTAAACCGATTTGTTGAACAAAATCTTCAAAAATGATTATCCTGCCTTCTTTACTATAATTTTCAATTTCATAATGCCCCAGGACATCAAACAGAATATCATTGCATTCATCCAGATTATTGTGGTAGTTTTTATCATGGTATTCGATTTCCGGCTGCGAGAAATACTCCAACTTTATTTCTCCCTTTTCAATTTTAGCTTTTATGACATCTATTTCATCCAGATTTTTGAATTTTTCAAATGGGTCCCCCCAATTATGCTGATTATACAATGACAAAAGTATGTGGTTTACCGGGTTATTTTCCATATTTAATTTGCTTTTAATACTATCGATACAAGAATATACAAAAAATCTTAAGGTAAAAAATCAGGAGAGAATAGTTTATATAAAATGATTTTTAAAAAAATAGTTATCCCATGATTTTTTCCTTTCAGAAGCATTACTTATATTTGTGTATCCACACAAACAACTACCTCAAGTCTTCTTTGTATTTCTTTTTATATTATAATTGATTTTTTAACCTAAGTTAAATTAAAGCTATTCTTATGCCCGTATTCAAAAAAAACAACTGTAATACATTTATATTGAAATCAAAAAAAACCATAACCCCTCATAGATCAAATAAAATGAATTTCATTACTTACTGTCTTGAAAAAACATAATATATTATTCCCATAATAATAATCGGGGAAATTGGGGGTTTATCACTATAATGCATATGCCATATTATAATCGAGATTCACAGCGTAACAACTATTAATAAATACTATTATGAAATCTTTATTGTTATTACTTGCTTTATTAATGTTATATACATTTTCCATTTCTCAAAATGTTAGAATTGACGATACTTTATCAATTGACAGAAAAATCGTAGAATTTTTACGGGATACATCTGAAACATATTCAACCACTACTTTAAAGAAGAAGAAAATTGAAAGTGATTCAATAAAACCCACCTACAGTTTAAATGATTATTATGACATCATTGATACAATTAACCATGTGGATCGTATTGGAAAATTTAATCGTGGATCTCAGATAATGAGGATTTATAATATCGAGAAAGTAATGGATTCACTTAAGTCAGATAGAATTGTTTTTGAGGAAAATCATTATTCCATTTCCTCTCTGGTGGATAATAATCATGAATACATTGATTTTTCAAAAGAGGTTGATTGTTATTTGGTAAAAGCTGATTCATATGAAAAAGAGTGTAAGAAGATCCCCTTTGTTATATATTATTGGGAGTTTGATGAATTTCCGGGCTCAATTAATCTTATTGTATTGAAAGGACGTGATAATTGTTATTGGTAATGATCTGTAATGAGTAAATGAAAAGTAAAACTTGAAAAAACTATATATATATATTAACTTTACACAAAATTCGTTCAATAATTTTAGACGTTAAACAATTTGATGTGAAGTTCATTGATAATTGTAAGAATTGCAAATCTTTTGATTAGGGAACAAGTTATTATATAGATAAAACCGTACTAAAGAAATTCCATTATTGAGTCCCCCTCCGAAAAGTCAAAAGGCAGGAACGATAATTAATTCCAAAATATTTGTAGTTATAAACAGACTATCGTTAATAACTTAATTAGTTAATACTATTATTTTTCATTAGTGTCCGGTAAAACTACAAGGCACTGTTGTTGGAATTTTAATCGCCTCATAAACAGACATTTAAAATTGAAAAAATGTGGGATTTAAAAAGTAAGCCCGTCAAAATAGAGATGGTTGAAGTAAATCTTCATATGTTTTTTGCCAATCTTGATCTGGTCTTTCAAGGAATCTCAACAAGTGTATATAATTGAACAGATGAATCTTGCAAAAACTAACAAGATTTGAAAAAGCCCATTGCCTGGTAAGAGATTTTTGAATAACAGTCATTAGTAGATTTGCAATTAAAGCACAGTAAATCTGTATCTTGATAGCATTCTCATTATCACCCAAAAAGTACTTTAACGGGAAGTTTTGCTTCAGTTGTTTGAATAATAGTTCTATTTGCCAACGAAGTTTATAGATTGCCGCTACCAGATCAGCTCTCATTTCATAGAGATTAGTCAGGAACTCAAATCTTCGTTTTAAGTTTCTATCATAAAATTGTATTCTTCTTAATGTAAGCTTGCGTTGGGTATCGTTTTCTATAACAGTCACTTCTATAAGTTCATCAACCTCAATTCCACTATGGATAAACCCCTGAACCTCATTCTTCTGAGTAACTTCATATACAGCGTTGTCCTTGATTCTTGTCACAAATCCAGTATCATTCTGGGTAAATAACTCAAATGCTTTATAATCATTGTATCCCTTATCAAAAACATAAATCGTATTGGAATCTAGTTTGAGTTTATCCAGCAACATATGATCGTGAGTAGCTGCACTTGAAAACCATACCATCCTGGGTACAGCTTCATCCACATTAATTACGGTATGGAGCTTTATTCCTCCCTTCCTTTTGCCGTTTTGTGGATTCCGTCCAACACATTTCAAAATATCTTTAAATAAACTGATGGTTGTACTATCAATAATTTCTATTTGCTTGTTTATGACGTCTTTAATTCTGCTGTCCGAGATATAATGACCATACTTCTTAAGAAGTTCATTATATATGTTTCCAAAAACATCTGCATCCCGACGTTTATTTGCGTCTGAAAGTGTACTTTTCTTAGGTATGTGGTTCAATTGAAAATGTTTGGTTTTGCCTGATAATCCAAGCATTGCACCGCTTACTTCACGTAATGAAGTACATTTTGCGAAGGAACAGAAAAGCATACTGATAAGGTGATCTTTAGTCGTAAACTTCTTAACATAGCGATCAGATTGATGCCGAAATGCACTTTTTGAAATGATTTTTGAATCTATTAAAGAAATCAGCTGTCCGAAAACCGATGTACCAAAAAAATGTGTAGTTTTATCCATGTAGTTAAAGTTTTGTGGTAAAAACAAAACTACAAAAAAGAGTTGGGTTGACCTTCGGGTCACCCTTCTCTTAATTTTTTACCGGACAACAGTGATTATTTTTTGTTAAATTTGTTTTTTAATCAGTAAAGCAATATTATGTTTAAAAAATCTAACAAAGATCCGCAATTAGATGTATTTTCTAGTATTACTA
>RZYX01000253.1 GCA_009930155.1 Clostridia bacterium
GGACAAATATGGAAAGATGTAACTTCCCCCACCGGCAAAATCTGGATGGACCGTAACCTTGGGGCTTCGCAGGTTGCAACAAGTAGCACCGATGCGGCTTCTTATGGCGATTTATACCAGTGGGGACGAGCTACTGATGGTCATCAAATAAGAACATCCGAAAAAACTGCTACATTAAGCACTACCGACACTCCTGGACATGGGAACTTTATTATCAAAGACGGCAGCCCTTGGGACTGGCGCAGCCCACAAAACGACAACCTTTGGCAAGCCGTAAGCGGCACCAACAATCCCTGCCCAAGTGGTTACCGATTACCAACAGAGGCCGAGTTACTTGCAGAAAAATTAAGCTGGAGTTCTAACTTCTCAGCCGGTGCTTTTGCCTCACCGCTTAAATTGCCCGTGTCGGGCTACCGCGCCTGCGGCGATGGTTCGCTCAACAGTGTGGGTGACAACGGCCTCTATTGGTCAAGTACTGTGGATGGTACCAACTCGCGGTACTTGAACTTCGGCAGCGGTCATGCCTCCATGGAAACCCTCAATAGGGCGAACGGCTTCTCTGTGCGTTGCCTTAAGGATTAGGAGTTCATTTGACTATTTAACAGCGAAACGGACTATTTTTTTGAAACTGATAGAGTTGTACAATCCTTGTTAATTTTTAAACTAAATCAAAAAGAATAATGAAAACCAACGAAACGCCAACAAAGGCTAAAATCAAGCGGGCGAAAAGTGCTAATTTGAAGGACATTACAACTAATAAACTTCATCGTAATTCGACAGTGAAGTGCTCCGAAATGCCCGCCAGCTTTTAGCCTCAACCGTTAGTTGGAATAAAACGCAACCCAAACCAGACAAATGACATCTTAAATAAAAAATGATTATGAGATACCCAATATTGATTTTTATAGCGTTGATTTTTGTTTTTTCATCCTGTGATAAAGAAAAGCAAATTCGGACTACGACTTGTAATCAACCAGACGATTATGAGTACCTTGAGAATTATAAAGTAGACACAATGTGTTCAAGTGATTTATGTATAGAGTATTTTAATATCTGGAAAGATTTGATTAAAGAAAAAAATAATTTAAGCCAAGATTTTATTGACACACACATAGAATATTGTTATTCAGAGATAAATTCATGGGCAGATGGAATTTCATTTAGGATATGTTACAAATTTAAGGTTGATTGGGCTATTGCCTATAACTGTGACCAATTCATAATTAAAATACATGCAGACAACACGCATTATCCAACATTAGATTTACCAAGAGACACATACTTGACAAAGGAAAAAGTTAAGATTGCGGTTGATAATAGAGCATTTTCCTCAGACATTATAAAAATGTCAAGTATTGACAAAATAAAATACACTACGATGGATAACGCCTTGCAAGATTTGATAGGATATTCAGGTGTAAATCAACTATGCTTAAACATGATAACAATAAATGATGATAATGGTGATTTAATTTTGGAAGCATCAGCCCAATATGAAAATGAGGAAAATTCATGTGTCATAGGAACAATAGATTTGATTACCGGGGATAAAGAAGTAAAAGACACACCATGTTGGATTAATTAATTACTGCCCATAACACGCGGTATAAAAAATTGCCGGAACAGTAGGTTATTCAAGGGTTGTAGCCCGCTTTAACATTTGTGTAACTTGACAGGAAATCGCCCGCAATCGGCAACTTTTCATACCGCCACCGTTAAACACAAATTAAACTCAGGCCATATGAAGTACTTTTTAATCATATTATTTTCAATACTCATTGCATTGTCTTCCTGCAATAAAAATGAAAAAAAGAAAATATCAGATGATTTACTAAATTGTTGTTATAAGAAGAATAGTTATTGGGTGTACATCGACTCAGAGAACAATAATACCGACAGTGTTTATCCCGCATTATTCATGCGATTAGCTTTGTGTAGATACAAGGCGTCTAACTTTGCAGTCATACTCTTGTATTACAAAG
>RZYX01000254.1 GCA_009930155.1 Clostridia bacterium
CATATGCTCTGCTTGGGAATAAATACGCAGGTGAGTATTGGGAAATCACCAACACCAGCAACAGCCTTCTTCATCTTCATGAGCCAATGTTTTATGGCGAAGGTGTCTTTTCCGTTTCTTTTCCAAACAATCAGATTCCAGCAGGACAAACCGTGCAGATGTTTTTAGTACGAAACAATTCATCAGCCAAAAAGAAATAAAGGTCTTTCATGCGTAGCTTCACCATACATAAAATCTTATTAATTTTACTCTTCATGCTCTTTTCTTCAACAGAGGTATTTGCTAAAGAGTTTGTTGATGAAGTGTCCCTGTTTGTCTATGGTGATGCTAGCTTTATGGAAGATTGTTTTAATGCGCTTGCGATGATATTTGCAAGCGATGCTTTTAAGGATATGACCTATGTTGCATCTGGAATCTTCCTCGCTTATGCGGGATGGGAAATTTATAAAAGCCAAAGCCTTGATTTTGTCATTAGACAAGCTGCTCTTTATGCAACTATAGGCATTTTGGTTTTAAATACAAATGCTGTTGTTACCGTAAAGGTATTTGATAAACGAGCTGATCACGGCATGATGTCGTATGTTGATTTTAATGGCAACCCTATTCCCACATTTACTGCAATTGCTAACGTTCCTTATATTATTGGGCTTTTTGCTGGTTCAGCTTCTTATATGAGATATGCGCTTGTAGAAATCAGTGATACTGCATTTAGTACCATTCAGGACACCTCTTATGCAAGAATAGGGTTTCTTCAAAATTTTGTAACAATGAAAAATCTCATTAAAAATGCAAATCTAACAGAAAGCCAGAATTTGAAGGATTTCAATGGCAAGGTTTCTGCGTATATTAGTCAGTGTATCCTTGAGCAAGTAGCACCAGCTAACCCTAACATTGTAGAATTTATGAAAAATCCAAAAAATGGCGACCTTTTATCATTTATTGATGCTGCCAACGTTGGCATTGACGCTAGTATGCAAATCACACATGGAACACTTGGCACAATGTCGTGTGAATCTTTTTACAACAATCAGATAGTCGCAAAGGCAAAAGAGGCTTCTGATGAGTTATTCTCAATATTAGAAAAAAAAGAAAAACCAGTAAATCTTAGTGCCATCTCTGATTCTTTAGCAGATACCTTTAAAACATCAACCACATCAACTGCTTTGGCAGGAGTATCCAATCTTCAAGCTTATGTTACAAACGTTGCCGTTAGCACCTCTTCTCTTACGAAAGCACTTAACAGCCATCAAATAGGCGTTGATATGTCTACAACATCAAACAATAATTTGGTTGCAAGTAGGTTGGCAACCGCATCACTACACACTAGCGGAATTGGACAATTTGAATGGTTAGCATCAATCTTGCCTCATGCCATATATTTCATGATGGGAATTGTTTATGTTGCTGGGATTTTCCCTTTATTGTTTGTACTAGCATTTCGACAATTTGGAATTATTCTCGCATATGGAAAATCAATTCTTAGTTTGGAATTAATTTCATACAGTCTAAGTATTGTCCACAACGCTACCACTCATTTTTCACAACACGATGCTGCAAATAAGTTAGCATTTTTAGTTAATAATGGAAATGCTGGTTCTGCCGACAATTTACCAATGCATCTTGATTATTTAGCAACAATGACTGGTACTGCTGGTGTAATTGGAGTAACGGTTGCTCTTGCCCTTCCTGCGCTTATTATGAAAGGTGAAATTTCAGGAATGCTTGGAGCTCTTGGAAGCTTTGGAGGAAGATACAACAATAGTCCTGAAGCAATTAGCGCTTTATTAGAACAAATTCTTACAAAACAGATGACCAATGATCAAGAAAGGAGAGATGGTTCAGCAGAATCTTCACTCGGTGAACAAATTCAAGCACAAAAAATCAAGGCTGGCATGGATAGATCCGCTCAAACTTATGCTGCTATTCAAGCAAGCGCAAATCAGGCAGATTATTTACAAGGTGCAAGCCGATCCGCTG
>RZYX01000071.1 GCA_009930155.1 Clostridia bacterium
CAACATAACAGTAACGGCTGCTCCTGCTCCTGCTCCTGCTCCTGCTGACAGCGGGGGTGGCGGCGGCTGCAGCACAGGCCCGGCAACAGGATTTGCACTGTTGATCATGAGCATCATTCCGATGCTCTGTAGGAAAAAGAAGTAAGAAAATATAAGGGGGGGGGATACCCCCTCCCTCAGGTTGTCATTAGCAGCACAATCAAACACATAATTTTTCACATAAATGTTAATAAAAAATGAAAAAATAACTATAAAAATGCATTAATACAATAGTCTGAAACAGTTTTGGATGATAGATACAACTTTATTACTTGATACTCATGCAATAATCAAATAAAAAACAATCAAAGGAGGAGTTTTAATGCCTGTTACACGTTGTCCGCAGGGACATTTTTATGACACTGACAAAAATAGTTCTTGTCCATGGTGTGGGGTTCAAAATCTAGACAAAGATATGACAAATAATATCTCTGATAATGAAGTCTCAGATACAGAAAAAACTATTGCTGTAAACGACCACGGTACATCTTTAAGAGATGCCCTGCCAAACCATGAAGAAAAAACGATAGCCATGAACTATCGAAATAAAAATTCAGTGAGCACTGATGGCGCTACTGTAGCAATAGTCAAAAAGAGAATTGGAATAGATCCTGTAGTAGGATGGTTAGTCTGCACCAAAGGAGCCGAAAAAGGACGGGACTATCGTATCCATACGGAAAAAAACAGTATTGGACGTTCTGACAGTATGGACATTGTCATTAAAGGCGACGAGACTATTTCCAGAGTTAATCATGCATTTTTAATGCACAACCCTAAAAAAAATACTTTTCGAATAACAAATGGCGAGGGACGTGGACTGGTTTATGTTAATGGAGATGATGTCAGCACTTTTGCCGAATTAAAAGCATACGACGTCATCGAAATGGGGGATACTTCTTTTGCTTTTATACCATTCTGCAATGACAAATTCAATTGGACAGAACAAAAAGAGGCGATCAATGACCATGAAGATTAAGTATTTTTTTAACTTTTTCTGCGGTTCATTGCTGATTCTATCTTTTTTACTATTTGGTTGCGAATATGCCAATGCTGCCTTTGATGTCAAAACATTCAATATTCAACAAACCTATTTTACTAAGGACGTTAATAACAACAGATACTTAAGAGGATATATGGAACTAATGAACAACTATGGCAACCCTCTTCAAAGTGTTGATGTTGAACAATTCAAAGCAACTTTTGGTGATGAAGTCCTTCCGCTTAAAGAATTACGTTCATTTTCTTCTGCAGGTGAGGGGGTTGGGACCGTATTCATGATAGACACATCCCTTTCTTTGTCGCCTTTCCAGTTCAGAGCGATCCAAAATGCTCTTTTGACCTGGGTTGATAGTATGACAGCAGAAGAGCAGGTAGCAATAGTTATTTTTGGCGATGAAGTCAACGTTCTCACAGAATTTACCAATGACAGAGAAAGACTAAAAAGCCTGATCCTGACTATTACACAGACTCGTAAGGAGACCCGCCTGAACGATGGTATCGTTCAGGCATTTAAAACCGCTAATATTAATAAGCCGGGACTTCCTCCAAGAAGATTGGTCATCGGGCTATCTGACGGAATAAACGAAGCAACAGCCGGTTTTTCTCGTGAAGAAGTAATCAAAGAGATAGAAAAGAACAAGGTTCCACTATATTTCGTTTCGTACAGTAAAGCTAAAACAACTGCCGCAGAAAGAAAAAAATATGTTGCGGGATTGGAAGAAATGGGGATATTTTGCAGGGTCTCCGGAGGATCTCTTTACAAAGACGGTCACCTGAGTTTTTCAGATACATACGCTAACATACACAAAAGGATATGGAATGCTTTCATTTTTAGCCTCGATGTTTCAGCATTAAAGGGAGATGGGAACCTCCATCATCTTCAATTGCAATTTACTCAGGATGGAAGTACAACAAGGGCTGAAACTGATGTACGTTTCGTAGCCGATGAATCCGCACAAAAAAACAACACGACAGTAATCTACGGGGTACTCGGAGCTATTGTATTACTGGCGTTGGTGTTTGCCATTCTAAGAACAAAAAAGAAAAACCAGAAGAAAATTATCAACGAAAATGAAAATACAAATTTAGGGAAACCACTTACTACCGTCGCAGCCAATCAAAAATCTGTTGTGAAATCGGATGGATTTATTTTAGAGTTTGCGATTGTTGGAGATAAAAGCGGCAAAAAACATTCAATTTCTGTTACTGACAGAGCGACAATTGGCCGAAGCAAAGATTGCAACCTATCATTCACGGATGATCCCTCTATTTCAGGAAAGCATTGCGAAATATCTGTCAGCTCAGGCATTATCTACATCAGGGACCTTAATTCCACAAACGGTACTAACGTCAACGGTGTCCCAATAAGTAACCTATTCAAGCTTAAAATTGGAGATATTATCACAATAGGAAAGCAGCAGCTTAGATTAGCTGATGTAAAAGCAGTTTAGCAGCAAATGTACTATGCTCCGGTTTATTATTGAAACCGGAGCATAGCTTTTTAAGTTAAGAACACAGGAATGATCAATTAATAAAAGAGGTGCCTAAGTGAGAGTTGAGTTTGAAAAAGCACAGCACCAAGGATCTCGCAAAGAACAGCAGGATGCATACGGCATATATGAAATGAACGAGTTTTCTTCACATTACGGACTGTTGGCTGTCCTTGCTGACGGCATGGGCGGAATGGCAATGGGTAAAGAATGTGCAGAAAAGGCAGTTACATCGTTTTTTAATTCATATTGCAAAAAATCGGAGGATGAAACAATTCCAGAAGCACTTGAACGCTCTATAAATGAATGCAATAAATCTGTATACGATATGTCGGATTCAGTTGGCCTTGGCCAGGAAGCAGGAAGTACTCTTGTCGCATCAGTAATATATAAAAGGTTTTTATACTGGGTCTCAGTAGGAGACAGCCACATCTATCTCTATAGGAACAATATTCTTAAACAGGTCAACAAAGACCACAACCTGAGAACAAGACTGGAATCTCTTGCGGCAAGTGGTCAGATAAGTTTATCAGATATAGATAATGGACATAACCCTGAAGCATTGACCAGTTATATCGGGATTAAAGATCTAAGCGAAATCGATCTGTCTGACAGCCCTCTGTTTTTGCGGAGCGGAGATATCGTGCTTCTCTGCTCAGATGGTTTGTACAAAACAATAGATGAATCTCAAATTACTGAGATACTGTCGTCCAACATCAAAGGTATGGCGGATGAGTTGATAAATAATGTAATGGAAAAGAAAAACCCATATCAGGACAATATTACCGTTCTGTTACTTAAATTTAAAGGTGAACCAGAAACCATATTAGTCAAAAATACACATAAAAAAAATGAAATAGAGACAAAAGATAAAACAAAAAATAATATTCTTACAAATATTTTTAAAAAAATCACAAAACATCAATAAATATTTCATTATTATACATTGAGCCGTATAATTGACTGGAGTTGATATTATTATGAGCGACTTTTCTCGTTGTTTTGGTTGTATGCGTGAAATAACTGAAAAAAACCCTTGCCCTTATTGCGGATATTATGAGAATAATCCGCCAGAATCAACTCTTCACATGGAACCAGGCATTCTCCTTTCAGATAGATACGTAATAGGGCGAGTTTTAGGACAAGGCGGGTTCGGCATTACATATATCGGTTGGGATTCGACGCTTAACCTTACAGTCGCAATCAAAGAGTATCTCCCGCTTTCTATGGCTACACGAAACACCGGAAGTGTAACTGTTTCGTGTGCGAGTAAAGAAAACAAAGAAGATTATGATTACGGCTTGAACAAGTTCCTTGATGAAGCCCGTATACTGGCCTTATTTGGAGATATGCCTAATATTGTAGGAGCAAGAGATTTTTTCCGTGCGAATGGGACCGCTTATATGGTAATGGAGTATATTGATGGAATCAATTTAAAACAATATATTGACAAACATAACGGGAAAATTCCATGGGACCAGGCTGCCAGCGTCATAATGTTTGTTGGAGACGCTCTTAAAGAGGTGCATTCAAAAGGTCTTTTACATAGGGATGTAAGCCCTGACAATATCTTCATAACATCAAAAAACCAAGTTAAACTGCTTGATTTCGGCGCAGCCAGAGCTGCTTTGGGAATGCAAAACAAAAGTATTTCCATAATGCTTAAACATGGTTATGCACCATTTGAACAATATTCATCAAGAGGAAATCAGGGGCCATGGACAGATGTTTATTCTCTCTCTGCAACAACATACAGATGCATAACGGGAGAACTGCCGCCAGAGGCTTTGGAAAGACTTGAAGATGATAAGCTGGTCCCCCCTTCGCAAAAGGGCATTAAATTACCAATGAATGTTGAATCGGCGATAATGAAAGGACTTGCAATCAGGCCTCAAGACAGATATCAAACTGTTGCTGAATTTCAGGCAGCATTATCAGGAACAGAGTACATTCCCTCAAATTCCGATTTGTGGACACCTTCGCCTGAAACTTCAAAAGAAGAAAAAACAGTTATTTATCCTCATTCAGAAAAAAATACAACATTCCAGACAGTTATTGCCCCGTCCGATAACATCCCAAATAAATTTGAAAAGAAAAGTAGAAAAATACTTGCTCTGTCACTGCTTTCCATTATTGCCGTTTTCTTAGCAATTGGATTATTGGTATATCCAAAGATTGCTCAATCGTCTCCTGAAGAGTTGTTCGCTGAGGCACAAGAGCTAATAATAAACAAAGATGCTGCAAAGGGTTTTGAAAAAATGACATTGTCAGCAAATGCAGGTTATGCTCCTGCGCAGTTAGGACTTGCTGAGATGTATTTATCAGGTACAGCCGGAGATCAGAATGCATCTAAAGCTGCAGGAATCCTTTTGCCTCTTGCCTCATCGGGAAACCCGGAAGCTTTGTATCGATTAGGAAAACTATACCTTAACGGAGTAGGGGTCAACAAAGATAAAAATGCGGGCATACAGTATATATCTGAAGCTGCGGACAAAGGTATGACAAATGCTGCTTATGAATTAGGCCATATGTATGAGGAAGGTATAACTACCAATAAAAATTATGCTAAAGCAATAGAATTTTATTCAAAAGCTCTGGGATACAAAGATTCAGATGCCAGAAAATCAGCAATAATCGAAAAACAAAGAGTTGAACAAGAACAGACCATCAAAGCTGCAGAAGAAAAGCGAGTTAAAGAAGAACAAAGGCGTATTGCAGAGCAAAAAAGGAAAGCAACAGAAGAAGAAAAGCGTAAGCAACAGGTTGAAAAGCAAAAGGTTACAGTGAAAGCAAAAACCGAACAAGCACTTACATCAGGTCCAACTGTTCAAGAAAATACTGAAAGAGATAATACTTTAGCACAAAAAGTGGCAGAAAGAAAAAAACAACAGGCAGAGGAAGATAGACTTAAACAGGAGGAAGCCGAACGTGTAGCACGTGAAGCAGCAGCAAAAAAACAGAAAGAGGCACAAAATACTCAAGATACGATAAATGTAATAAAAACGATTATTAATGTTATTAATTAAAGCGGAGGAACGGTCATGCTAAAAAAAACAGCAACAATATTATTATTGGTTATTGCATATATATTGTCTTTTTTATCTTCCAAACCTTCCTTTGCCTCACAAATAATTGATTTTGATATTAGCTACTACCGTTACTTAAATACAGATACTGTAAAAAATAGAGATTATAAAACGATAGAAGAAATTATTTATCATTGGGCCAGCGCCTTTTATGAGGCTACAAACGGAGAATGCACGTTAGGGACAATTCGTATATTTCAAGGAACAGGTAAATACATTTCCGACTATAAACAATCTGATATTGTATGGGAAGGCACAGGTCATCCTGCCGCTGCAAGTGGAGCGGGCAAGCAAGGAAGTCCTCTCAAGTCATTGGGCTGCAGGATAAATATGTATGATATTTTTAGAGATGAAACGTCTGGCAAAGATGTTTGTAATTTTCTAAAAGGCAAAAACGAAGCTGCATATGCAGGTTACATCCTTGCAAGCATAGCCTCGAGCTACATTTATGATCTAAAGGGAGAATATGCGTTTAGCCGAGGAACTGAAAAATACGACCAACTGACCAGCCATTCCCTAATGAAGGATCCTTCTCCTGCCGCATTTAATAACAATAGACAATCATTAAATTATTCTGTTAAGAGCATGTATAAAAACGAAGATAAGACAGAACAAATGACAAAATGGGGCATGAGCGGATGGGAATACCTCGTAAAAAATAATTTGTTACAAAATACTCCAGATACCCCTCCAAAAAAATTAGAATATTCAATTGAAACTGACTCAGATCTGAGTATCAGCAAAGAAGCCATCGAAAACTTACACATTATTTGGGTGTACTCACCTATATATATACTAACAATTGACAGATCAGGAAGCATGAATGGAGATCGTATTGAAAAAGCTAAGTTTGCCGCAAAAGACTATTTAAAAAATCTTAAGCTCGGAGTGAGAATTGGAATCGTAGATTTTGCTGATGATGCTGTACAAACAGCAAAGATCAATAAAATAACCGCCTCGAATGAAACTTCTTTGAAAAAAGAATTGATGAACAAGATAGATTCGATTCCTATCGAAGGAAACGGCACGTCAATTTATGATGCTTGTTTTGCAGCAGACACACTGATGGAAGAAGAAAAGGATTCAATATACGAAGGCAGGCACATAATCCTTATAACAGACGGAGAAGACAATTCATCAAAGATTCAACCAGAAGAACTTATTGCATTATGCAGAAAATCTAAAACTGCCATTAACGTTGTAGGGCTAGAAGAGGGGGTCAATGAGAAAAACCTTAGAAAAATATCAGAAAAAACACAAGGGTTTTATATAATGACAGCTAACCCACTAGATACTCAAGAAATGCTCTACACCTACATGAACAATACAGCCGAATCCCAGATTTGCACACAGGATTTTTATCTCAAACCAGGAGAAGGTAAAAGAATAGATTTTTGGGTTGATGAAGATGCTGAATTTTTGCGTGTAAATACTATACAGGCAAACACGAGTGCTACCGGAGGGCTTACCGTACAATCACAATCACCTTCAGGGAAACCAGTCACGGCTAAATATGAATTGGACATAGGCAAGTATGAATCTATTCATAAAAACCCTTCAAAAGGAGTCTGGATATCTAGCGTTAAAAACAACAGCAAAGAACCCACTGTAGCAAGAATATCTGCGTATGTGAGTCTAAAAGGAAGCTTCCTTTTTATGCCCAGCATACAAGTCGTACGGGATGAAAAAAAGGGGAATGCATTAGCTTATGCTTGTTTCACAGGAAACGGAATACCATATACGGGGTTGACAATAAAAGCATATGTCAATAATCCTGACCAAACAAAAGCATCCCTTGAATTCACTGACAAGGGGATACTGGGGGATGCTTTCGCAAATGACGGTGTGTACACTGCACAAATCAAAGATTGCAAGGCAACAGGAAATTATCGTATCACTGCATCCTTCAAAAACACAGGAAACTCCGTATCAGCAACGCATAGGTTTTACTTTGTATATCCTAAAGGATCAGGTCAGGACATCAGGATAGATGACAGCAGCACCAAACTGCTGACTCAGTTGGAACGTGTTGCTACTGTTACTTTTCAGGTCAAAAATAAAACTGTTGTTGACGACAAAGAAAAACTTGACAATGAGAAACCTACTGATCACGTAAAACTTAAGGATAAGCTGGATATGGGATACTCCGCACTTAAAAGAAACGATTACGATACCTCCATGGGGTATGCAAACGAAGCTCTACGTATTACAAAAAAAGACGGAAGAATCTACCGTCTTATGGGCGAAATTTGTGACGCTAAGAACGACCATATAAATGCTGTTAATTATTATCTAAAAGCAGTTGAATATGAACCTGGTGAGCAGCTCAACTATTACAAACTTGGGCAGGCATATACATATTTAAAAGAAATTTCAAAAGCAAAGGAAGTTTGGGAAATAATGAGCGCACATTGGCCTGGAGAAAAATGGACAAACCAGCTTGAAATGGCAATACAGCATGCAAGATGACAAAATGGGGATGATTTTTTATGAAATTTAAAATTGCGATCTTACTTTGTTCTTTCCATATATTAATAACATTTTTAGGGATACCGGCATTTGCTGATATAGCCATGGTATTGCATAGGATCGAACAACGATATTGCGATGATTATAAAACACATCCTCTTACTGAAGAAGAAATTTCTGTATTAACTGAAAAAATATCCTCTGATAAAAGTTCAGCAATGAAGCTAGCTGGGCATTACTTCACAAAAGGTGATTATGACAAATCCTTTCCGCTTTATGTCAAATGTTCAGAAAAAGGAGACCTTCAAGCATGGCTAATGGTCGGGATCTCTTATTTGAACGGACGAGGAGTGAAACAGGATAAAAGAAAAGGAGGCGATTGGGTTTGGAAATCAGCTGTAGAAGAACACCCGATAGCTCTTTATCTTTATGGAACTATGATTGATGAAGGGTACGGTGCAAAGCGCGTGCCAAAGGATGCTGAGCTGTGTTTCAATGAAGCGGAAAATCGCGGTGTCACGGAAGAAACGATTATATATCATGCAAAATACACTCAAGCAATGGCCAGAGCTGGATATGGCATGTACGGTGTTTTTGGTAATACAAGCAAACAGTTAACCAGTAACACTATTCCCATAATAAAACCTGAAGCATACGACAGAAAACTGAATCCAACTCCTGAACTAAAGGCCTTATTAGAATTTATTGATAAAGAATATGGGGCAAAAGAGCTACTAGAGCAAAAATTTGGCAAACCTCAAAAAAACACGTTTGAAGAAGGACTCACTGAGGCTAGTCGTGTTGATTTTAAGAGACAAGTACTTTTTTACGACGGATTCAAGGCTGTTTTTATCGACATCGGTAAAGGTTTTGAATTAGAAAGATTTGTGGTGTCTTCTAACTTAAAAGTGTCATTTAATGGCCTAAAAATTGGCGGATCGCTAGATGATCTACTTATCCTCTCTGGAAGTGGTGATTTCGTATTTGTTGAAGGTGCAAACCTTATCATGTGTGATGAATCCGGAAGTTTAGATTTTGCTGAATTTAAGACAAAAAATGAAGAAGTAATAGAAATGAAAATGTATAGAGTTTTTTAACAAAGGAGGAAGGTTATCGTGGGGGGAATCTTAGGTATCGTTGATCTGATCTGGTCATACTTTATTTATGTTGCATTACTAAGTCTTTTATTTTATTTTTTAATTTCTTTTGCACTCCATACAATTGCTAGTAAGTACAATAAAAACATAGAGTTTCTTCCGTTTATAGTCCCTATTTATAGATATTATAAAGTTCTAACTCTTATTGGTGGAAATAATTTAATAATAATTGGAATGTCGGCGAATTTAATTATTATGTTTTCTATCACAAGCATTTTTTTCGGCAATTTACTTTTAATTCTTCAAATTATTACGTCAATAAGTATGGGTTGTTTTTGGGGAACTATGGCAAAAAGCATGGGAAAAGATTCCTTATTATGGGGATTCTTA
>RZYX01000255.1 GCA_009930155.1 Clostridia bacterium
TTATGACAATCGGCGGAAACGATATGGCAAACTATTCTATAGATGGGACGACAAACAATAAATCAGTTAGTTGGGGCATTGTTGCAGTAAGATTGAGTTTCAATTTTGTTACAAGTGTCACAGATTGGATATATAGTAAAGAAGCAAAATATTATTCTGGTCAACTAAACACTTCAAACATCATTGAAGGACAAAGCGGAAGCACAAATGTATATTTAAGTGCAAACATAACATATAGAAGTATCGACGGGCTATCCACAGGTCCAATCAGCAACTATTCTGGTTGCGTTGACGCGGGAACATACACTCTTGTTGTAAGCCTTGCAGGAATCTATGCAGGGAACTATTCGCTTGCAAATTATAGCACTTCAGCATTGACAAAATCATGGATTATAAATCAAAAAGAGGTTACATTCTCTTGGATAACAGATGAAGCAACAATAGTCGATGGTGTTTATTGCTATCAATACGCAGGAGTCCCTGTTTCGATAAAAGCATCGGTAGTGGGAGGGATTGCAAGCGACCAAGTTGCTGTGAAAGATATCAATAATTCAAATGAAGGCTATCTTAACAACACAATGTCAAAATGCGGATCTTATGTTGCAGAAATATATTCTCTTGACACTTCTTCAAACATAAATAACTATTATATTTCAACAAGAGGAACAGCCTCTCAAGCGTGGAAGATTATACCAAAAGAGATAAGTGTAACTTGGACGGGTGACGGAGCGATGACCAACGAAAATCGAACCGCAGTTTATAGTGGATCCATCATTCAATGGACACCAACAATTGTTTCTAGCGATGTTTTTGCCGGAGAAATTGTGTATTTAAGAACTGAAATAACCCAAAGTGATGTGGTTGTAACAAGCCCAATAAATGTGGGGACATACACCATTACAATCATTGGACTCACTGGACAAAACAGCGGAAATTATTCCATTGTCACTTTATCTCAAACGTCTGATGTCACCAGAACATGGACAATAACTCAAAAAGCATTAACATTCAGTTATAATGTCACCGAAGGCTTCAGCATTTCTGACAATATTCTACAATACGTCTATTCAGGTGATGACATTTCCTTTAGCCTTTCATTAGTTGGACTTGCGTCTGTGGATAGCAATGCAAATTCCGTTGTTGTGCTTTACAGTTATATAGTCAGAAATCTTGCAAGTTTGGCGGGTTCAAGCACAGGTGCAAGTTCTGTTACGTACACAAATCAAAGAACATGCAAGTTAAAAAATGTTTATGTTTATGATATAACCCTATCACTTGGGAACTATGGTTCTTCATATTCTGCAAGCAACTATTATCTTTCCGCTGGCTACACCACCGCAATATTTTCTGTGACGAAAGCAGAGTTGACAATTGGTTCTTGGCAAACAAATAATTATGTTTATAACGGACTTAGCAACAACGACCCAACCCTTGTTGTTAATGACACAAAAAACGAGACTCCATATGAAAGTAAATTCTATTATTATGACGCAGGAAATATCGCACGTGATATGACTGGCTATCCTTACCTTGCAGGCAATTATAAAGTTGTTGTCGAACTCACATCAACAGGATCCGTGAACTACAAATGGGCAGATTCAGCAAGTTTGGCAAACAGAAGTCAAAATTTCACAATAAATTCAGCAACGCCAACTTTCAAAGTCGTTCCTCTGAAAATGGGCAGTCCATCAGGAATCACTCCAGAAGAAAAAAATACAATTGTTTTGATTGTTTTCTATGGTGTTGAAAATGCCCTTGGAGATGATCCTATTGCCTCAACTGCCATTTTTAACTATCGTGAAAATGACCCTGCAAATGGAGTAGTTAATTTATCGTTAATCACAACGGAAATAACAAAATCTGATTTTGCAAGTTATTACACAACATACACGGATATTATTGGCAACGCTCTTAAAGGGAATAACTATTCCTACACAATAATTTCTTATGCGGAAATAAACACTTCGTCATA
>RZYX01000256.1 GCA_009930155.1 Clostridia bacterium
AAAATTTTAACTTGTTGATAATAAGTTGAATAAAGATCGTATTTTTGTTGCTTTACCGCACTAACGCTTTTTTACTATGCTCAAAATTAGGAAAGTAAGAACAAAATCTGGATCTATTGCATTTCAGGTTGTTCAATACGTGGGACATCGGGTTAAAATTGAAAAACACATTGGCAGCGCTCAAAATGAAGAACAGTGTAAAGCCTTGCATTCTTTAGCGAACGAATGGATTGAAAAACACATTGCTCAAACAACTTTGTTTCCTGCTGAAAGACAAAAAACGCTATTTGTTGAAAATGCCAAATGCATTGCTGTCACACACCATTTTGCGTATCATTTCTTCGCAAAATGTGTAGACGCTTGCGGGTTGTCTCAACTGCCTCAATTGTTGATTGATTTGGCGATTATGAGATTAATAGAGCCATCATCGAAACTTCAAGCAATAAGTTTGCTGGCGCGCTATTTTGGGAAACAATATTCTCAGCGCATTTATCAAACTATTCCCAAATTTATTGAGCACAAAACTGCCATTGAAAAGCAAGCATTTAAGACCGTCAGGGATACATTTGAAGAGCAATTTTACTATGTGCTTTACGATGTCACTACTTTGTATTTTGAATCATTTAAAGCTGATGAATTAAGGATACAGGGGTTCAGCAAAGACAATAAATCTCAGCAACCACAGATAGTAATTGGATTGCTTGTTACTCAATCCGGTTTTCCGCTATCATACAATGTGTTTCCAGGCAATACATTTGAAGGTAAAACAATGCTTCCTGTCATTCAAAATTTTATTGATGAGCACCCAAATACAAAGCCTATTGTTGTTGCAGATGCGGCAATGCTGGATGAAGATAGATTAGCAGAACTACGCAACAAGAAGATTTCATACATTGTCGGAGCCCGATTGGCAAACGCAAATATCAAGTTGGTAAAACATATTTACACAGCTTTAAATACTGACAATGGGGCAACAGCACGTATGCAAACACAACACGGCGACCTCATTTGCGACTTCTCAACGAAACGATATAAAAAAGAATTGAATGAATTAAACAAGCTAATTCAAAAAGCAGAAGATCTTGTAGCTAAACAGTCTTTGGGCAATAAAGCAAAGTTTGTAAAACGCGTATCAAAAGAAAAAATAGAGCTCAACACAGCATTGATTGAGAAAAGAAAATTATTGTTGGGAATAAAAGGCTATTGCACAGATTTGTCTGAAGATCAGTTGTCAAACAATGATGTAATTGACAGATATCATCAGTTGTGGCATGTAGAGCAATCTTTCAGAATGAGCAAATTCGATCTGCAGGCTCGACCAATTTATCATCGCAACGAAGATGCCGTGCGATCTCATGTACTTATTTGTTTTGTTGCATTGATGGCTGAAAAATATCTTGAGTTAAAAACAAATACATCTCTGAAAAAAATCAGAATGCTCGTGTGGGACATTACTGAATCACATATTCAAGACTCAATAACCAAAGAAGTTTTCAAATTTCCTTCTCCAACTTCTGAAATTTTGAATACATCCTTAGCAACATTAATTAATGAGTGGAACCTTCTACCGCACTAATTGTATGAAGTCAGGAAGAATTATCTTGGATGTTGCCATGTTGAAAACTTTTTTAAAGGACGCAAAAAAGCCGCTCAACTAAGCGGCTTTTTTCAATATTGGGATTTTAATAAAGGATTTATCTTGGATGTTGCAATGTTGATTCTTTTTCAAATTCTATTTTCCTCTTGAAGTATACCTGCTCTGCTTCTTCATCTTTTTCTACTATAAGATTTTTATACGCCTTTTTATCCAAACACAATTCAGGATATCCAAAAATTGCCTGTACAAAGGGATAAATATCTTCGTCTTTACCTATTATTCTAAAATGCCAATTGGTGATTATTTTATCATCAATCACTTTAAATAACTGACAAGGACAGGCAGAAATAAATCCATTATCATCTATTAAA
>RZYX01000013.1 GCA_009930155.1 Clostridia bacterium
GGTTGGCGAATCTTTCAATGTGCCTTAAGGCACCCGCCAGTAATATGCCCTTCTAGGGCTTGTGCATACCACCAGTTCAACTGGTGGTTTTGATTGTTATATAAAATAAAAATTTATTTAAGTTTTGTTACAAAGCAGAGCCATCCACCATCTTCACGGCGGTCTAAAACTTCAAAACCAAACTTATCAAATGCTTCTAAAACACTATCTTCACGAGTGTCGATTATGCCAGAAGTTATAAATACGGCATCTTTATTCATGAATTGTCCGACACTTTCACAGAATAAGACAATTATATCTGCAACGATATTTGCAACTATTAAATCAAATTTGCCAGTTACTTTGTCTGTTAAATTACCGCACAAAATTTTGTACTGTGGCTCACAAAAACCATTTGCCTCACCATTTTCTATTGCGGTACGAACAGCATATTTGTCAATATCAACACCTACAGTGCTCTGTGCTCCAAAAAGCAGTGATGCAATTGACAGTATACCACTGCCACATCCAATGTCTAAAATATTAGTTTGTGGATTAACATAATTCTCAAGAGTTTCAAGACAAAGCCTTGTTGTGTTGTGGCCACCAGTTCCAAAAGCTAGTCCAGGCTCGATATGTAAAATCTTGCGGTCGCCTGCATCAAACTCATCTTCCCAAGTTGGTCTTATGAAAAGTTTTTTTCCAACAGAAAAAGGTTTAAAAAACTGCTTCCAGTTGTTTTCCCAATCCTCGTTTTTACAAGCTTTTAGAGAAATGTCATGGCTAACATTTTCAGCACAAAGACGCTCTTTTATAAAGCTTACAGCTTCATTAGGATTTTCTTGTGGAGAAATATATATATGGACAAGTCCTTTTGACCTATCTTTATTCAATAGCTCTTCATCAATTAAATCAATGTGAGCAATCTCCATTGTTTCTTGCTCAAGGGTTCGATAATCTTCAATATAAATTCCATAAGGCACCGTCATGTGTGCAATGTTTCCTGCTTTTTCAATGTCCTGTGAAGGCACTGTAATTACTATTTCAGTCCAGTCCATAATAACTCCTTATTTAATATTTAAATCTGCACTAGCATTCATATCTGTGCGTCCGTGATTATAAAGCCTTCTGTTGTCCAAAGCCCATTGTCTAGGAGAAAATCCTAAGCTTTCTGTTGAACTAACGGCCTCACAAATTTCATAAACACGAGCATCCATAAGGTCAAGTTCTGATAAAAGCTCAGCTTCTAAAAACATTGGGCGAACAGCTGCACCAAATTCAGGTTCACCGTGATGTGACAAAATCATATGTTCAACGAGCCTGATTTTTTCCTCTGGTAGAGAGAGCTTTTCGCCAGTAGTGCGAACAGCCATAGCACCTCTTACGATATGGCCTATAAGGCTTCCATCAACCGAATATCCATCAGCAATGCCAACATCAGATACCTTAAATTCAACGGTTTTGCCAATGTCATGTAGAATTGCACCGCAAATAAGTAGGTCACTGTCAACAAAAGGATAAACATTGCAAACTCCTTGAGCAAGGCGAACGATAGATAGCGTATGTAGCAGAAGTCCGCCACGGATTGCATGATGTAATTTAAACGCAGCAGGGAAGTATAAAAGCTTTTCCTTGTACTCGTTTAATATTTCAGCTGTTAAAATTTTTAAATCATTGTCTTTAAAGTTTGAAATAATCTGAAGAATTTCATTAAACATTGATTGTCCGTCATATTCAGCACTTGGAACATAATCGTCAATAATAATATTGTCAGAATCAATTACCTTGCGAATTCTTTCAACTTTTAGTTGGTCTTCGCCATTGTAAACAGAAAGGGTTCCTCGAACTTTGACAAGTGAATTAATCTCAAAGACGCCATTAATTTCATCGTTATAGTCCCATAGTTTTGCATTTATTTGTCCGCTTTTGTCGGCAAGAATCATATCAAGAAAAAAAGAACCTTTTGCAGTTGTTTTTTTGTCGGATTTTCTGACAAGTGCAAAGCCTTCAACAGTATTAGATTTATCGTTTATTACAGAAAAGTTCATTGTTTTGCTCCTTATATAAATTCTGCTTAAAATAGTAACATTTATGATTGGTTTTTGTCAATGCAACTGCATTTATTTAACTGTTTTTAAATAAAAAAGTATTTTGTGGAAGTTTTAAGGTTATTTGGAGAATTTTCGGGAAAAAATAAAACAATGAAAAATATAAAAGGGTGAATAGCTTGAACGAAAATTCAGTAAAAGTAAAAAAACCTGTAAAGCTTAAAAGAATGGTAAAACACTCATTAAAGGATATTAGAAAAGAATATAAATCCGCACTTGGAAATCGTAAGGATGTAGTTGCAAATGAATGGCTTTGCGACAATTATTATATATTTGAACGGGAAGGAACATCTGTTATAAAGACTTTAGAAAAAGCAGATGCCTTACCTGTTTTGTCAGATAAAATTCCCAATATATATAATCTGTGCAAAAAGATTTGCACTGGCGGCGAATTGCCAAGTGAACAGGAAATAGAGGAAAAGCTTGTTAAAGAAAAATTGATGGTTATAGAGCTTGAACTATTACCTGTGATGTTAAAAGCGGTTTTGCTAAATATAGTAGCATCAAGTTGCTCGATGAATGAAGATATATCAAGAAATCAGATTGCTTCAGCCGTTAAGTCACTTCGTGCAATTAGTGATATTGACTTTGGGGAGCTAACAGAAAAAGTTAGCGTAGTTGAGCATAGCTTAAGAAAGGACCCAGCAGGAGTATATGCACACATGGACGATGCAACTAGGGCACATTATAGGCATCAGGTTGCAATAGAGGCAAAACGCCAAAATCTTAAAGAAGATGAGTTCGCAAATCAAGTGATATTTCAGGCTAAGAATGAAAAACAGCATATTGGAAAATACTTAAACCTTACGAAACACAATCAAAAAAGAGGCTGGATTTCAATAGTTGTAGAGCTTGTTTTGCCACTGATTGCGGCAGCTTGGATTGGATTTTTATTAAACAGATGGTATTTATCGCTTTTGATTTATTTACCACTGTTTGAAATATTTTGGCCTATTATAAATTTGTTTACAATGCTTGGAGTAAATCCAACTTTTATACCTAGGATGAAAAAAGAGAATGAAATTGTACAAAATACTTCAACTTTGGTTGTGGTGTCTTTACTTTTGCCTAGTGCACAAAAGGCAAAGATGCTCACAAAGCGTCTTTTAGCATTAAAGCGTTCAAATGGTCAGGGTAATGTTAAGTTTTGTATTTTGGCAGACTTTAAGTCGTCTAAATCACCAACAAACGCACAGGATGAAGCTGATTTAGCTGCAACTAAAAAGGTTATAGATGAACTCAACAAAAATCATGGAGGATTTATACTGGCTGTTAGGCCTAGAACTTTTTCAAAAACACAAAATGAATATACAGGATGGGAAAGAAAGAGAGGAGCGATAACACAGCTTATAAGAGCTATAAAGGGTGAGAATACGCAATTTCAGTTATTGTGTGGAGATATGCAAGGCTTTTCAGCCATAAAATATATTATGGCTTTAGATGCAGATACAAATCTTCCTCTTGATACAGTAAACGAGCTTGTAGCTGTCGCGGTTCATCCAATAAATAAGCCAATTGTTGACGATGCCAAGGGCAGAGTGATTAGTGGATATGGAATATTAACACCTAAAATAGAAACAGAAATAGATAGTGCTTTTGAAACAGGGTTTGCAAGTGTTATGGCAAGCGTAGGAGGAATAACAGCCTATAACAACACAAGTTCAGATAAATATCAGGACTTGTTTGATGAGGCTGTTTTTGCAGGCAAGGGTCTTATAGATGTTGATGTATTCCACAAGCTTTTAAATTCTAGCTTTCCACCAGAACATGTATTAAGTCACGATATTTTAGAGGGTGGCTATATGCGTGTTGGTTTTGTTTCTGATGTTCAGGTGACTGACAGTTTCCCATCAAGGCAAGGTGCATATCTTGACAGGCTTCATAGATGGGTCAGAGGAGATTGGCAAAATATACGCTTTATCTTTGGCAATTCATCAAAAAACTCGTTAAATCTACTTTCAAGAATAAAGCTACTAGATAATTTACGCCGAAGTATAAACCCAGTAATAGCGATGATTGCACTTATAGTATCTCTGTTTATGCCATCGTCTATAGCTCAAACAATAGCAACCATTATCCTTTTTTCAGCTTGCTTTGGCGAGCTTTTTGCAGGAATATATTCACTTATAGCTGGTGGAGTTTCAGTGTTCTCTCGATTGTATTATTCAAATGCAATGCCATCTGCACTCAAGTCTGTTGTAGGTGGCGCCGTGTCTGTTTTAATGCTTGCACAAAATGCATGGGTATGTGCAGATGCAATCGCAAAAGCATTGTGGAGACAATTTTTTAGCCATAAAAATATGTTGCAGTGGGTAACAGCGGCAGACAGCGATAAAAATCAGAATATATGGGGATTTTTTAAGCGATATTTACCATCGCTTATTTCGGGCGTTATTTTACTTGCTTTCGGAAGGTCTGTACACATTCTTCTTGGACTTGCTTTTTTATTCAATATTCCTTTTGCATGGTTCTCTGCAAATGTTCGCAAGACATCTTCTCAAACTATTAATTCTTCTGACAAAGAAAGACTCAGAACCTATGCTGCGGCAATGTGGAAATATTATGATGAATTGTGTGTGGAGGGCGATAATTTTTTGCCACCCGATAATTTTCAAGAAACCCCTGTGCACAGGATAGCGCATAGAACATCACCAACGAATATAGGCCTTATGTTGCTATGTACTCTTTGTGCAAAAGATTTTGGGTTTATAGATATTCAAACAATGTGCGACAGGCTTGATAAAAGTATATTAACAATAGAAAAGCTTGAAAAATGGCATGGCAACTTGCTTAATTGGTACAACACAAAAACACTTGTATCTCTTAAACCTAAATATGTTTCAACTGTAGATAGCGGAAATTTTTTGTGCTCAATTGTTGCTTTGCGTCAAGGGCTTTTAGAAATACAAAATGAGAATCCTATAGTACCATCACTAATTGATAGGCTAAATAAATTAATAGATGACTGCGATTTATCTCCACTTTATAATAAGCGTAGAAAGCTGTTTTATATTGGTTATAGTGTTGATGAAGAAGTCTTTTCAAACTCATATTATGATTTGCTTATGAGCGAATCTAGAATGACAAGTTTTTATGCAATTGCAAGCCGTCAAGTGTCAAAGGAGCATTGGGGTGCACTTGGCAGAACACTTGCTACAGAAAGCAGATATGCTGGGCCAGTGTCATGGACTGGTACTATGTTTGAATACTATATGCCACATTTGCTTTTACCTGTTTTTGAAAATACTATGGGTTTTGAGGCTTTACGGTTTTGCTCATGGTGCCAAAAAAGAAGAGTAAAGGGAAGAAAAATGCCTTGGGGAATATCAGAAAGTGGGTTTTACTCCTTTGATCCGCAACTTAATTATCAATATAAGGCTCACGGAGTGCAAAAATTGGGGCTTAAACGTGGGCTTAATTCAGACCTTGTAATATCTCCTTATTCCACTTTCCTTGTGCTGCCCTTTGAACCAAAAGCGGCGATAAGAAACTTGATTGAGCTGGAAGAAATGCAAATGACAGGTAGATGCGGATTTTATGAGGCGGCAGACTTTACGGTAGAAAGAACGGACGGACAAGATTATGCAGTTGTACGAAGCTACATGGCACATCATGTTGGCATGAGTATGATTTGTATATCAAATCTGCTGATGGATAATTTGATGCAAAAAAGATTTATGAGTGATAATAAAATGGCGGGTGCAGTAAGCTTGCTACAGGAGAAAGTACCAGCAGAAGCAACTGTCTTTAGAGATGTTGAGTTAAGGGATGTGCCACAGCGTCCTCAGCGTATATTGCCCCAAACTAGAGAGCTTTCAAACATTAATCCACTTGCACCAAATGTGCGGCTTTATACAAACGGTGAGTGGAGCATGGTTATTTGTGATAATGGTGCATCAATATCACGCTATCGTGGTGCAGATATAACAAGGACGAATAGAGATTTGCTTAAAACCCCGCTCGGAATATTTGCATTTATTAAAAACGATAAAATGACACTGCCAATAACAAAAGCACTGGATTATAACAGCAATGTAATTTTTAAAACAAGCTATTCTAACACTGATATGACTCTTAGTTCACGAGTAGCCAATATAGAATGTTCAATGACAGCAATGGTGCATCCTAGGCTTCCTTGTGAGCAAAGAAGAATAATAATAAAAAATATTAGCAAGACAGAATTTTGTGGCGAGCTTGTAATATATTTTGAGCCAAGCCTGTCAATAAACAAGGACGAAAGTCAACATCCAGCATTTTCAAAGTTGTTTTTGCAGGGTGAGTATGATGACAAGAATAATTTGTTGATTTTTAAGAAACAAGCAAGGAGTGGAGAACAGCCACTTTGCCTTGCAACAGGCTTTGTAGAAGGCGTTGACTTTGATTTTGGTATGTCTAGAGAGGCAATTTTAAAGAGGCCTAATGGTATTTTTTCGCTTCTGTCAAGTAGTTTAACTTTACAGAAGGAAGGAACACCAGATATTTGTGCCGCTTTTCGTGTTCCGATAAAGGTTTTACCAAAGCAACAAGTTGTAAAAACCCTTATATTATCAGCTGCATCTACAAAAGCGGAGGCGGTAGAAAGAGCGCTAAAAGCAAGGTCGGATGGAAAATTGCTTCCGCATAATGCAGCGCCTTCACCTTTTAAAGATGATATGATAGATGGCGTAATTGCAGCCACAGTTTTACCACACATTCTTTTTTCTAAAGGTCAGAGCAAAGAAACACTATTAGCTAGAACGGAAAACCAAAAGAGCAAAAGGGCTATTTGGGAGTTTGGAATATCTGGAGATAACCCAATGATTTTTACGCAAGTTGATACACAAGATGATGTAAGTAGGGTTGCAACCTATGTGAGGATTATAAGGAAACTACGCAAAAGCGGAATAATAATAGACCTTGTAATAGCGTATAAAGAAAATGGAGAATACACAGCACCGATTCTTTCTTCAATACGGCAAATGCTAAAAAAAGAGGGAGTTCATGAAAATGTAGGAGTATTTCCAATAGATTTAAGCAAGTTCGAGCAGCAAAGCATAACAGCCCTTATGGCAATTGCGACTTATATTGCTCCGCAGAGTGAACGCATTGCTCTTCCGCCTAGTAGGTATGCACCTTTTAGTGTAGAGTTAACATCTCCGATAGAAGTAAAAAGTGAAAATTCACTGACTGTAAAGCATGGTTACTTTACACATGGCATTTTTACAGTGACAGACAAGCCAGAACTGCCTTGGTGCGTTGTTTTGGCAAACCCTTCATTCGGAACTTTGGTTAGTGACAAATCACTTGGATTTTCTTGGGCACTAAACTCAAGAGAAAATAAATTGACTCCATGGAGCAATGACACAACAACAGATAACATGGGAGAAAAAATATATTTAAGAATAAATGGAATAACCTATGATCTTGTTGTGGGTGCTACGGTAAGATTCTCAAAAAAAATTGTGCAGTTTCTTGGAACTGTACAGGGCATAGATTATGATGTAACTGTTTGGGTACCTCAAAAGGGAATGATAAAACACTGTGATATAAAGCTTATAAACAATGAGTTGGAGGATAAAAAGGTGGAAATAGTCTACTACACTGAACCTGTAATGGGAGTAAATAAAAAAGATTCGAGTCTTTTAAAATCAGTGTTTGACGGCAAATCAGTTGTGGTTAGCAATCAATGTACTTTTGGGCCTTATGGTTATATGCGTGTTGGGCTTTTATCTGCTGCTGATTTTTACACCTGTGACAGAGCAGAATTTTTAAATGGAAAATGGGATAGCGGTAAGCTTATGCCTATTGGGGACTGCTGTGCGGCTGTGGGCAAAAAAATGATTTTGCCACCAAAAAGGCAGGAGTCTGTAAGGTTCATTCTTTCATGGGGTGCAAGCGAGAAGGCGTCATCAGTAGTAGCTACAAAGAATTTAGGTGTTGAGCAGAATGAGAATACTTTATATATAAACACACCTGATAAAGAGCTTAATTATATGTTTAATACATGGATTCCATCTCAAATAATAAACAGCAGGATTTTTGGACGCACAGGCTTTTATCAATGTGGTGGAGCATATGGATTTCGTGACCAACTTCAGGATGTAAGCTCACTTGTTCTTCTATATCCACAGCTTGTAAAAACACATATAATTAGATGCGCAGCACACCAGTTTGAGCATGGCGATGTGCTTCATTGGTGGCATACAATGCCTAAAGATGTGGGTGGAACAAAGGGTGTAAGGACTCGCTATAGCGACGATTTGTTGTGGCTTCCATTGGTTGCATCAGAGTATGCAAAAAAAACGGGCGACTATGAAATCTTTAATATAAGAGTGCCATATTTAGAAGGAGAAGAACTTCAACATTGTGAAGATGAAAAGTACTTTGAGCCTAAGCAAAGTGATAAAAAAGGCACATTATACGAGCATTGTATAAAGGCTATCGAGCGGGCTATAAATTATGGAGAACATGGACTGGCACTTATTGGAGGAGGAGATTGGAACGACGGATTTAACGCAGTAGGAATAAAGGGTAAGGGCGAGAGCGTTTGGCTTACTCAGTTTTTATCAATGACACTTTCAAATTTTGCATCAATCTGCATATCTTTAAAAGAAGAGGAAAGGGCAGAAAAATATATTGTAGAATCAGAAAGACTTAAACAAAATGTTGATGATAATGCATGGAATGGCGAATGGTATCTTAGGGCATTTTTTGACGATGGAACTCCATTGGGTGTAAAAGGTTCGCAAAGGTGCGAGATAGACAGCATTGCCCAATCTTTTTCAGTGCTGTGTGATATGCCAAATCAGGAAAGAAAAGATAAAGCACTAAAAAGTGCAGTAGAAAAGCTTGTTGATGCAGAGAATGGGCTTATAAAACTGTTTACACCACCATTTACTACTCAGGGTAAGCAAGCGGGATATGTTAATGCGTATCCACCTGGAATAAGAGAAAATGGGGGTCAATACACTCATGCAGCTGTTTGGCTTTGTAGTGCACTTATAAAAAATGGTCAGCAAGATGCTGGATATAAATTGCTTCGTATGCTAAATCCCGCTTGTAAATATAGGAATGAAAAACAAGCTAAAAATTACAAAACAGAGGCATTTGCCTTGGCGGGTGATGTGTATTCAAAACCAGGAGTAGAAGGAAGAGGCGGTTGGTCGCTTTATACTGGCGCTGCGGGCTGGTATTATCGAACTGTTTATGAAGGTTTGTTAGGGATAATTCAAAGTGATAACAAACTCTATTTAACTCCAAATCTTCCAAGTGATTGGGATGGCTATGCCGCAAAGCTTTTAAAAGATGGCGCTACTATAGACATTGAGGTAAAACGTGGAAAACGCATGCATATGCAGGTGGACGGCAAAACAGCAAATTATATTCCTTTAGATGGCAAGAGCCACAGCGTAGTTTTAATATATATTTAACCAAATATTTACACCTCAACTATGGTACACATTTTGTTTTTATGTTATAATAATTTCGATTTATGAGATAGATAGTAGTTTGTATGTTGCAAACATTGTCTTCTTATTTTGATGGGCAATGCCTTATGATAAGCCCTTTGCATTGCTAGCGAACAACAAAAACAAGGTATGATATTTTGCTCGAGCGAGTGCTTTTGTGTTTAAAAGCATTTTCGCACCAAAATATTTTTGGAGGACTTTATGGAAAACTCATTTAATATCAAAGAAATTGCAAATGGTGTTAGTGTTTGCAGTTATAAAACAAACAGATTTAAAACAGGCAGAATCTCATTTAACATTGCTGTGCCACTAGGGAAAGATGCATCTGCAAATGCAATTTTGCCATATATTCTTAATAGGTCGTGCGGAAAGTATCCAGATTTTTCAAAGCTTAATGCGCGTCTTGCAGAGCTTTATGGTGCTGCACTTATCCCAAGTGTTAGTAAAATTGGAGAGGTGCAGGTTGTTCGCCTTTCTATTACAATGATAGATGACCGTTTTGCTTTTGATAATGAGAGCGTTTATCAGCAATGTGCAGAGCTTTTGTGTGACCTTATTTTTGAGGCAAATGCTGAAAATGGTTCGTTTAATGAAGCTGAAGTAAACCGTGAAAAGCGTTTGTTGCTAGAAAGAATAGAGAGCGAAAAGAACGACAAGAGAGTTTATGCTCTTCGCCGTTGTGAAGAGATAATGTGTGAGGATGAGCCATATGGAATTAACTGTTATGGTGATGCAAAGGGCGTTGAATCGCTAACTCCACAGAGTGTTTTTGACGCATGGCAGGATTTGCTGAAGAAAGGCGTTGTTCAAGTTAATATTGTTGGAAATGCTGATGTAGATGAAATTTGTGAACTTGTTAAAAATAGATTTGCTAAAATCCCAAGGGATGAAATATCAAGTATAAACACAAAAACCATATGCAGTGCAAAGGAAGTCAAAAAAATAAATGAACAGCTTCCAATAAATCAAGGCAAACTTGTTATTGGCTATCGTGCAGGCATAACAGAACAGGACGAGAATTTTGGTGCGGTTCGTGTTATGGCAGATATTTTTGGTGGTGCACCATACTCTAAGCTGTTTGTTAATGTTAGAGAAAAGATGAGCCTTTGCTACTATTGTTCTGCACGCCTTTATCGTCAAAAAGGAATCATAATGGTTCAAAGTGGAATAGAAAATGAAAATGAGGAAAAGGCAATAACAGAAATAAATAATCAACTAAAGCTTTTGCAAAATGGTGAGTTTACACAGAGCGAGCTTTTGGCATCTATTGCAGGGCTTAAGGATACACTCATGCGTGTTTCCGATACACCAGAGGATATTGATGCTTGGGGATACAGCCAAATGACAGCAAAAGATTTTCAATCTCCTATGGATATTGTAACTGAGATTGAAAATGTTCAGCCACACCAAGTTATAGAAGCTGCAAAAAAAGTAACACTCGACACAATCTATATGCTGTCAGCAGAAGAGGAGGAAGAAAATGAATAATATAACAGAAATTAAAAACAATCTTCTTGGTGACAGTTATTTTAAAATTAAACACAATAGTGGGCTTACTATAATTGTGTTTCCAAAGTCGGACTATGCATCATCGTATGCTGTTTTTGGCACAAACTATGGCTCAATAGACACAGCGTTCAAGACAAGTGATAGTAGCGAGATTGTTACAATTCCAGAGGGCACAGCACACTTTTTAGAGCATAAGCTTTTTGAGAGTGAAGATTTAGATGCCTTTGAGAGATTTGCAAAAACAGGTGCATCAGCAAACGCTTATACATCGTTTGACAAAACTTGTTATCTGTTCTCTTGCTCTGGTCGCTTTAAGGAGTCACTTGAAATTCTTCTTGATTTTGTTCAGCATCCTTATTTTACTCAGCAGACAGTGCAAAAGGAGCAGGGCATAATCAGCCAAGAAATAAAAATGTATGAAGATGTACCAGACTGGCAGGTGCTATTCAATCTTTTAAAAGTAATGTATCAAAAGCATCCTGTAAGGATTGACATTGCAGGGACTGTTGATTCTATTGCTCAGATTTCAGATAAAACCCTTTATGATTGTTACAACACATTTTATAATCTCAACAATATGGTTCTTGCAGTTGCAGGCAACACAACTGTTGATGAAGTTCTTGAAGTGGCAGACAGGCTTTTAAAGTCATCAGAGAATGTTAAGGTTCAGCGTACTGATTTTGATGAGCCGTGCAGTGTAGTTAATGATTATATTGAGCAAAAGCTTTCTGTTTCAATGCCTCAATTTAATCTTGGATTTAAAGAAAACTATAAAACACCAAAAAGAAGCTTAAAAGAGCGGATTTGTACCAGCATTCTGTTGGAACTTATATCTGGAGATACTTCTCCACTTTACAAAGAATTATTTTCACAAGGGCTTATAAATACAAGCTTTGGTTCAGAATATTTTACAGGTTACGGGTATGCTAGTGTGATTTTTGGAGGTGAGTCTAAAGACCCCAAGGAAGTTGCCAAAAGAGTAAAGGAAGAGATAAAAAGGCTTAAGGCGGATGGGATAGATGAATTAGACTTCCAAAGAGTTCGCAAAATGCTTTATGGCAGAACTATAATGGGATATAATGATGTTGATTCTATAGCAAACGAACTTATATCTTGCCATTTTGAAGGCTATGAGTTGTTTGATGAGTTAGATGTTTTTAGTTCTGTAACTCTTGCAGATGTTGAGCAAAGGTTAATGGAGCAAATGGATGAAAGCTTAAGTGCGTTATCCGTGATACTTCCTGCATAAACAGCAAGATTTTATGCAAACAACATCTATAATCATTGGCATTAAGGAGGGTAAAATGAGCGATTATACAGTGGTGTATTTTTCTGGAATAACTAGGGGTTTTAGTATCCCTTCTGTTGTTGCAGAATTTTCACTTTTTGGTATGGACATTCAAATAAGATGGTATGGTGTGCTTATAGCACTCGGTTTTGTTTTAGGGCTTTTAGCAGCAACAAAGCTTGCAAAAAAAGCTAATATGGATATTGATAAACTGTTTGATACTATAATTTATGGCACAATATTTGCAATAATCGGTGCAAGGCTTTACTTTGTTTTGTTTAATTGGAGCTATTACTCACAGCATTTGGGTAATATTGCAAAGATATATGAGGGTGGACTTGCTATTTATGGTGGCTTGATTGCAGCAGTAATAGCGGCACTTGTGGTTTGCAAAATTAATAAAACAAGCATACTAAAAACTCTTGATGTTGTTTCAGTAGGCTTTTTAATAGGTCAAGGAATCGGACGCTGGGGAAACTTTACAAATCAGGAGGCGTTTGGTACAAACACCACACGCCCATGGGGTATGACAAGCGAAAAGGTAAGCGAATATATTTATATTCATCAATCTGAGTTTGAGGCAAATGGTTTTTCAGTTGACCCAAGCATCCCTGTGCATCCAACCTTTTTGTATGAGTCGATTTGGTGTATTATAGGTGCGGTTCTTCTTTATGTAATGTTCTCAAAATATAAGAAGTTTGATGGACAGATAATTTTGAGCTACGGTGTGTGGTATGGATTAGAAAGAATGATAGTAGAAGGGCTTCGAACAGATAGCCTTTATATAGCCTCTACGGGCATAAGAGTTTCACAGGCGTTATCAGGCATGATTGTTATTGCTTCTATTTCACTTTTGATTTATGGCTTTTTAAAAGCCAATAAATGCACAGGTAATCAAGAGTTATTACAACATATTTCAATAAAAGAGGGAGAAGATATCGATGGCAAAGGTGATTGACGGAAAAGCAGTTTCAACAATGATTAAAGAAAAGGTAGCATCACAAACTGCAGAGCTTGTAAAACAAGGGTTTAAGCCAAAGCTTGTAGTAATCATAGTGGGTGACGATTCTGCCTCAAAAGTTTATGTAAACAATAAAAAGAAGGCATGTGAAGCGGTAGGGTTTGACTCTATTGAATATGCACTTCCAGAGAATACAAAACAGCAGGAGCTTTTGGAACTTGTTGAAAAGCTTAATGCAGATAAAAGTGTAAATGGCATACTTTGTCAGCTTCCACTTCCAAAGCAGATTGATGATGAGGCAATTATTGCTGCTATTTCTCCGCTTAAGGATGTTGATGCGTTTCACACAGAAAATGTAGGGCATATAATGATTGGTAACTATAAGTTTCTTCCATGTACACCAGCAGGCGTTATGGAACTTCTTAAGTATGAAAACATTGAGATAGAGGGCAAAAATTGCGTGGTAATAGGTAGGAGCAATATAGTAGGAAAACCAATGTCTATGCTTCTTTTGCAAAAGAATGGAACAGTAACTATTTGCCATTCTAAAACACAAAATTTAAAAGAGATAACAAGAAATGCAGACATTTTAATTGTGGCAATTGGTATTGCAAAGTTTGTGACAGCAGATATGGTAAAGCCTGGTGCTGTTGTTATTGATGTTGGGATGGACAGAGATGAAAATGGAAAGCTTTGTGGCGATGTTGATTTTGAAAGTGTAAAAGATGTTGCAGGCTACATAACTCCTGTTCCAGGTGGAGTAGGACCAATGACAATAGCAATGCTTATGCAAAACACTATAACAGCAACAAAACTACAAAACAATATAGAGTAAATCTATGTAAGCAAAGAAGGAGTAAGATTAATATGAATAAAAAACTTTATAAAAGCAGTACAGATAGAATGCTTAGCGGTGTTTGTGGCGGATTTGCAGATTATATAAATGCAGACTCAACAGTTGTTAGGGCTTTTTTTGTATTGATATCAATTTTATCTGCGGCGTTCCCAGGAATTTTAGTTTATATAATTCTTGCAATTGTAATGCCTGAAAGAGATTGAAAATCATTTGACAGGACTTGCCATATATGATATAATCCTATACGCCGCATATTCTGGGTTTGCCGTGCTTTACGGTTTCAAGTGAGCCTTATGGCTTCGCCTTATGAGTAGCGAGTCTTAATAAAAGGTAGGTTAAAAAATGTACGCAATAATTGAAACTGGCGGAAAACAGTACAAGGTTTCAGCCGGCGACACAATCTACATTGAGAAGCTTGATGTAGAAGACAATTCGCAGATTACTTTTGACAAGGTAATTGCAGTTGGCACTGACGACGGTATTAAAGTGGGAGACCCTTATGTTAAGGGTTCAGAAGTTGAAGCAACAGCAATTAAAAGCGGTAAGGGTAAAAAGATTACTGTTTTCACTTACAAATCAAAGAAGAACGAGAAGCGTAAAATGGGTCATAGACAGCCTTATACAAAGGTTGAAATTGCTTCAATAAAGGCATAACAATGGTTTTGTTAAAGGTTTTTAAAACCCCATCAGGTCTTATTACGGGTTTTCAACTTAAAGGACATTCAGGCTTTGGTAAGTCAGGCGAAGATATTGTTTGTGCCGCAGTTTCCTCTGCAGCATATATGACTGCCAACACGCTGACTGATGTTATGGGGATAGATGTAAAATTAGTTGTTGATGACGGATTTATGCATCTTGAACTTAAAAGAAATGCCGCAAAACAGGCGCAGGATTTACTTAAGGGTTTTGAAGCACACATACAAAGCTTGGCAGATGATTATCCAAAAAACATTAAGGTTAAATTCGGAGGTGTACGAAATGCTTAAAATAAATATTCAGTTATTTGCTCATAAAAAGGGAATGGGTTCAACCCGTAACGGCCGTGATTCTGAGTCTAAAAGACTTGGCGTTAAGCGTGCTGACGGTCAATTTGTTCTTGCTGGAAATATCCTTGTAAAACAGCGTGGAACTCACATTCACCCAGGCAACAATGTTGGCAAGGGTTCTGATGATACTTTGTTTGCTCTTGTAGACGGCAAAGTAAAGTTCGAGCGTCTTGATAAAGACCGCAAAAAGGTTAGCGTTTACGCTGTTGAACAGTAATTAAACAAAAACCAAAGCACCACAGATTTTCTGTGGTGCTTTTTTTATATGCAGTATAAGTTTAGTGTATTTTAAATATAGATTACAAGTAAATAATATTAATAAAAAAGCAACTCGACTAATGTAAGCCGAATTGCTTTTTTCACTTATAAATAGAAATCATTGATAACTTGAAAGGCAGTTTCAGGTGATGCACATATAGCAACAATGACATAATCACCATGAAGTGAAACGGAGTTTGCATTAAATTTTTTCTGCTCATTTGCATTAAGATTTTTATAACTTTCAGATTTAAGCTTTGCTTTTTCCATTAGAGCGTCAATAAACACTTGACGTTTTTGGCTGTCTATAATTTTAAATGCAGCAATTTCATCTGCACAACCCTCAGTTTTTGAAGCAAAAGCAGAAAAATCATTAAAGTAATCAGAATCAAATCCATAGTGCACAGAAATATCTTCAACATCAAGTTCTATCATATTTTCAAGTTCTAACTCTTTTATTAAGGCGGTAGTAACTTGTTTTGAAGATTCAGGCTCAAATTTTCCAGAGCTGAATTTATCTGTGGAAAGTTCATTTGAATCTTTCTTTACATTACAGCCAACAAGTGAAATAACCACTGCAATAACTATAAATAATAGGTTTAGTTTACGCATGGTTTTACCTTCCTTTAAGACACTTTAATATGTCGATGCTTTGTTATAATAACCTGAATTTGAAAAATAAATTTATTTGTAATTTACAAACGCAGAAAATTGTAGAAACAAGTAATAAAGACTCATTTTATGAATGTTATCATAACATATTATAGGTGTTAAAGTAGTTTCAAAACAGTTACATTTAGTTACAGTTTGTGTATGAAAAGCCCGCTCAAAAGTTTTGGCTCAAACCAAGTTGATTTTGGAGGCATAACATTGCCAGAATCAGCAATTGACATAAGCTCATTGATAGTTGTGGGATACATGGAGAAAGCAACGGTCATATCAAGTCCAACACGACGCTCGAGCTCTACAAGTCCACGAATACCACCTACAAAGTCAATTCGTTGTGATGTTCGTGGGTCATCAATCCCAAGTATTGGGCATATAAGATTGTTTTGTAAAATTGAAACATCAAGTGATTCAACAGGATCATTTTTATCAAATGTGTTTGGTTTTGCTTCTAGCTTATACCATTTGTTGTTTAAAAACATTCCAAATGTGCGAGCACTTTCAGGGTGGTAAGCACCGCTTACTTGTGGCTCTGAAACTATAAAATTATCTTGAATTTTACTTAAAAATTCTTCAGTAGAAAGTCCGTTTAAGTCTTTAACAACTCTATTATAATCCATTATTGCAAGTTCGCTTGCGGGGAAAGCAACAGCGAGGAAAAAGTTGAATTCTTCTGTGCCTGTGTAGCTTGGATTTGCCTGTCTGCGTTTAAGTCCAACTTTTACTGCAGATGCTGCACGATGATGCCCGTCAGCAATGTAAAGTGCATCTACTTTACCAAAGGCATTTTGTAGAGTTTTAGCTGTATCTTCATTGTCTATAACCCACACAGTATGGGCTATTTTATCATCTGATACGAAGTCGTAAACAGGTTTATGCTCATTTTGCCAAGCACTAATAACTGTGTTGATTTGCTCGTTGTCTTTGTATGTCAAAAATATAGGGCCAGTATTTGCATTGCAATAGTCAACATGATTTATTCTGTCTTGCTCTTTGTCTGCCCTTGTAAACTCATGTTTTTTAATTGTGTTATTTATATATTCATCAATAGATGTGCATCCAACAAGCCCTGTTTGGCTTCTGCCATTCATGATTTGTCTGTAAATATATAGGCATGGTTTATCATCTTGCTTGCAAATGCCTTCACTTGATAGTTTGTCCAAATTTTCTCTTGCTTTGAGGTATACTTTCTCGTCATAGATATCAACGCTTTTTTCAAGGTCGATTTCAGCCTTGTCAATATGTAAGAAAGAGTAAGGGTTTCCCTTTACTGCAACTCTTGCTTCATCACTAGTCATAACATCATATGGAAGAGCCGCAACACTCTTTACATATTCCTCGGTTGGTCTGATTGCTTTAAAAGGTTTAAATATTGACATTAATAAACACTCCCGTCAAAAATTACAGCTCAAAATCTTCTTTAGAATATTCTTTAAGCTTTGGTTGCCTTTTAGGCTGTCTTTTAAGCGGGTCATATTTAAAATGCCTGCAAGATGAAGACAGGGACATAACACCTCTTTTTGAACACAAAACAGATTGCAAGTCAGGCGATAATCGTCCAAAAAAGCAGTATTCGCATGCTGGTGAAATTTTTGTGTTAAAAAGTCGCTGCATATTCCAAAGCTCCTTGCTGTTTTTTAATAAACAAATTCTAACACATTTTACGTTCTGTATCAAGGTCTAAAATCAGCAAAGCACTCATAATTAAAAGAACAGCGGCAGCTGGAGCAGAAACCGAAAAGGCAGCGTCAAATGCAAGAGCATTTGATGAAAATGTTTGCATTTCACATGGGAATATTTCTAGAAGATTGGCACAAACAAATGATGCGATTGTTCCACTAGCAATACGGGAAATAAAAAAGTGAATAATGTTGACTCCAACACCTTGTAGGTATTGTAAAATTTGGCAGTGAACACAAAGTCCTGCCCAGCCAAGAATAAAAGCGATAACAGTAATATCAAAATTGCCTGCTGCAGCACTGCATCCTGAGGTTACTTCAAGAAGACATTTGAGAGAAATTGCGGTATTTTCATTTATAGGCATAAGTGACAGCAGAGAACCAAGACACGAAAAAAGTATTACCCAAACACATACAGAAAATATTGATTGAGCGCCGTCTGATACAGAATTAGTAAAAGCAAATGCAAGTTTTTTATTCTTTGCATCAGCAGGATATTTAAACATTGGAGAGAGGTCTTCGTAATCATCTGTGATTGATATAACTATTCCAATTAATATCGAGGTTATGCATAGAGAAGCAAAAAGAATGATTCCAATTTTTGAACTGCCCAGTAGAGCAAAGCCGATAGCATTTATTACAAATGCAGGGCCTGCGTTTATGCAAAACAGCATCATTCTTCTTGCTTGTGCCATAGTTATTTGATGGCTTTCAAATAATTCATAGGTCATTTTTGCTCCTACAGGAAATCCTCCGATAAGGCTCATAAAAATAGCACCAGCAGTGCAGCCGGGCAATTTAAAAAGCAGTCGTGTAAATGGTTCAAATAAAAATCCAAATTTTGTGCAAAACCCTGATTTGACAAGAAATGACGAAAGAACCATAAAAGGAAACAAGGAGGGGATAACAACACCTGCACAAAGATATAGCCCATTCGTTATTCCATCTGAAACAACAGCAGGAAAACGCAGTAAACAAAATCCAATTATTACAATAATAACAACAACAGGTATATTAATTATTTTTTCTTTAATAGCTGGACGCAAGGTGTTCATCTCCTTTTTTACAATTGTTATGCCTCATGTACGGTCATTATTCTGCTCTTGTCATCATAAATATCATTGAAAGAGGTGTGGATATGTATAGAAAGAAAGAGGAACAAACAAAAAGTAAATCCAGAATATTAAGTGAAAATTTGCAGATACCACAGATGGTTAATCGTGGCACAGCATATATTGAGCTTTCAGGAAACAATGAAGCTATAATCGAGGGTTGCAAAGGGGTTATTGAATATAGCGATGATTCAATACACCTTAACATAGGCAAAAATGGGGTAAGGTTTTCTGGTACAGACCTTGTAATAAAAACATATTTTAACGAACAGGTTATAATCGAGGGAAACATTTTAACAATTGATTTTTCATAGCTTTATATCAAAAATTTTGATTGTCTGGAGAGTGTAAACTTGATTTTTATAAATATTATCAGATATATTATGGGCTTTGTAACCTTTACAGCTAGTGGTGGATTTTCAGAACGATTTATAAATCTTTGCTCACAAAACCGTGTGGTTCTGTGGGATATTAAAAACAGGGGCGGAGTAATCTATGCAAATACTAGTATAAAAGGCTATAAAAGAGTGAGAGATAGTGCAAAGCGGTCTGCAATGACTGTTAGAATACATAAAAAGCATGGAATCCCGTTTTTAATTAATAAATACAAGGGTAGAGCTGGCTTTATGGTTGGAGTAGTTTTATTTTTAATGATAATAGGGATGCTTTCAACAAGGGTGTGGACAATAAATGTTGAAGGTAATTCAAAGGTGCCTGATAAAGAAATTTTGCAAGTATTTAAAGAGCTTGGTATATATGCAGGGGCAAAAAAATCTAAAATAGAAGTTACAAGCGTTCAGGAAAAGGCAAAAATAGAGCTTGGGGAGCTTTCGTGGCTTGCTGTTAATATTACAGGCAGTACAGCGACAATAGAGGTTAGAGAATCAATAAAAAAGCCACCTATAGAGGAGCAAAACCCATGCAATATAGTTGCAAATTATGGAGGTCAAATAGTAAAGCTTGAGGTGTATGAGGGAACATCACAACAAGAATTGGGAGCAGCTGTTGCAAAGGGTGACTTGCTGGTAAGTGGTGTTGTAGAGAATCTTGATGGCTCAGCTGAACTAAGGCGTGCAAATGGCATTGTAATAGCAAAGACAGATAGAAACTTGGCACAAATACAACAAAAGGAAATAAAGAAAAATGTGCAGATAGATGAGCATAAAAGATATAGGCTGATTTTTTTTGGTGTGGACATTCCATTATTTTGGCTCTCGAGCGGTAAAGAAAATAGCGAGTATTATCGTCATGAGCATATGCTTAGTTTTTCTGGCAGCCTTTTGCCCGTAGGTTTTGTTAAAGAGGGATACAAAATATATGAGGAGAAAGATATCACTTTGGAAGATTTAAAGTGTGAATTAATGGCGTTTGAAGAGTTTTCAAATATCCAAAGAAATGAATTTGAAAAGATTAAAATTTTAAAAGAAAATATAGAGGTTTTAAATGACGAAAAAAAGTGCATTATAAAATCTACATATGTTTGTGAAGAAAATATATGCTCAAAACAAGAAATTTTTGTCGATGAATAATCACACAGATTGTGCATAAACAACTAATGTGATAAATTGAATGTATAATTTTTATGCAAAATGCCAGTTATTTTTTCTGCTCTTATGCGTTATAATATTGAAACATATAATAATACTTTAATTTATTTGTACTTTTTATAAATGTGGTTGTTCTGGTTTTGTATTAAGGAGAGTTTGAGTGGGATAAAATACTGTTGATTTATTTGGAAGCTTTGCTGAAAATATAAAATTAGATGTTTGGACGAGCTTGATGTTGTAAGGCACAGGTTGTCTTAAAAAAGCAAAAGCATATAACATATAAAAAGATTGATGAGCGTAAAATAAAATTAATATAGATTATAAGGGCAAATCAAAAGGGCAAATTAAAGGGCAAATTTAAAGGGCAAATTGGAAAGGATGAGTTTGGTGGCTGAGAAGATTAAAGTAATAATTACAAATGACCAAAAAGAAGTGAAGGTTCCTAAGGGCGTGCGTATGCTTGTTCGTCGTTGTTGTACTGCGGTTTTAACTATAGAGGATTTTGAGGGCAATGCAGAAGTTAGCGTAAGACTTGTTGACAACGAGGAGATAAGGAAGCTTAACAAGCGATATCGTAATATTGATCGTGACACAGATGTGCTTTCTTTCCCGCTTGGTGTTGATGGTACATATGACATTAATCATGACACAGGAGATCAAATGCTAGGTGATATCGTGATTTCCGTGCCTAAGGCAATGGAACAGGCACAGAGGTACGGTCACAGTATTCAGCGTGAGATTGGTTATCTTTCTGTTCATTCAATGCTTCACTTGCTTGGGTATGATCACGAGGAAGGTGGAATAGAACTTCTTCGTATGAGGGAAAAAGAAGAACAGGTTTTAACTAAAATAGGGTTAAAGCGTGACGGAAGTTATTACATGGGCGAACAATAAAAAAATTGGCTAACCGGCTTGCTTGTTTGGGGCCGGTTGCATATTATTTAGGAGAAAATATGAAACAAACTTATACAGCATTTATAGCAATAGTCGGGTGCCCTAATGTGGGCAAATCATCACTGCTTAACAACATGCTTGGGCAAAAAATCGCAATAGTGTCGGACAAGCCCCAAACAACCAGAACAAAGATAATGGGCGTTTTGACAGAGGATGATACTCAGCTAGTGTTTACGGATACACCAGGCTTTCATCGTCCACGCACAAAGCTTGGAGAAAATATGGTGAAAGCAGTAAGCGAAAGTATTTCTGGCGTGGATGCATGCCTTTTTGTTGTTGAACCTGAAGGTAAATTGAGGGAAACAGAAAAAGAGTTAATAGAAAAATTTAAAAAGCAAAAGATGCCAGTAATTCTTGCAATAAACAAGATAGATACAATGCAGAGAAAAGAGGATTTAGCTCTGCGTATTGCACAGTTTTCACAACTGTATGATTTTGAATCTATTGTTCCTGTGTCTGCTGTAAAAGGTGATGGAATGGAAGGGCTAAAGAAGGAGCTTAAAAACCTTTCACAGCCATCAACATACTTTTTTCCAGATGATACTCTTACAGATCAGCCAGAAAGAGTAATTGCAGCAGAGATGATAAGGGAAAAATTGCTAAGGCTTTTGGATAAGGAAATTCCACACGGTGTAGCAGTAAGCATTGAGAAAATGCGTGAGCGTGAGGATAGCGATATTTTTGATATTGAAGCGATAATATATTGTGAAAAGGAAAGCCATAAGGGCATAATAATAGGAAAAAAAGGTGCAATGCTTAAAAAAGTTTCCACATATGCAAGACAGGATATGGAGAGCTTTTTTGATTGCCATATAAATCTTCAGTGCTGGGTAAAAGTGAAAGAGGACTGGAGAAATCGTGGAGGACTTATCCATAATTTTGGATTAGATTAAAAATTTACCTTTAATATTTGTACACTCCTATGGAAAATTAGTAATACAATTCATCGGAGGTGCATTTTGTGGAAAATACAAATCTTATGTGGAACACATTTTCAAAAAGTGGTTCAGTTCAGGATTATATAAGTTATAAAAGTAACCTTTCTCAAGATGTTGAAAAAAATCAGGGAGAATCAAAAGATGCACATAAAGACGGACGGGCTTATAATCAAAGAACAGAATATAGGTGAGGCAGACCGTCTTATAACAATCATTACAAGGGATTATGGGTTGATTAGAGCTTTTGTAAGGGGCGCTAATAACATAAAAAGCAAGAATCTTAGTTCTACCCAGCTGCTTTGTTATTCGCACTTTACACTTTATCGCACTAAGGACAGCTATGTTGTTAACAATGCAGAATCGATTGAGGTGTTTTTTGATTTAAGGAAAGATATTGAACGGTTGTCGCTTGCACTTTATTTTTCAGAGGTTGCGGCAGAGCTTTCTCCCGAGGAAGATAATGCGCAGGAGTGTTTGCGGTTACTTTTAAATTCACTATATTTATTGTGTAAGGGCAAGCGTAATCCTCTGCTTATAAAATCAGCATTGGAACTCCGCTTGCTTTCTGCGTCAGGATATATGCCAGACCTTTTGGCTTGTTCTAATTGTGGGGAGTTTGAGAGCGATTTTATGTATTTTAATATATCAAATGGCTCTTTACTTTGTCATAAGTGCCAAGGGCAAGAACAGGGAACAAAACTTTCGCAAGGTGTTGTTTCTGCAATGAGGTACATAATATATTCGGAGTTTGAAAAGGTGTTTAATTTTAATTTATCAGATGAAGGTGCAAAAGAATTATCATTTGTGTGTGAAAGATATTTAATGACACAGACACAAAGAAGATATAATACCCTTGATTTTTATTACAGCGTTTATGGAGAATAAATATGACAACACAAAACAACAGACACTATAAATCAATAGAGCTTGACAAAGTTCTTTTAATGCTTGCAAACCATACCTCGTGTGAGGATGCAAGTAATCTTGCTTTAGAACTTTGCCCACAGTCAAACATATCTCTTGCACAGGTTTTGGTTAATCAAACAAGCGATGCATATGGTCTATTGGCTCGCTTTGGTGGCCCATCTTTTGGCGGGCTTATAAATGTTAATAACTCCTTAAGGATTGCAGATAGCGGTGCAACTTTAAGTATGCGTGAATTATTGAATATAGGCTCAACTCTGAGAAATTTTCGTTCTTTGCAGGAGTGGCGTTCAAGGTGCTTGGGAGTTAGCACAAGCCTTGATATATTTTTTGATTCACTTTATCCAAACAAGTATTTAGAAGAAAAGATTTTTGTGTCAATATTATCTGAGGATGAAATGGCAGATAATGCATCGCCAGAACTTTTTGACATACGGCGTAAAATGAAGCAACAAGAATTAAAAATAAGAGAAAAGTTTGAAAAAATAATTCGTTCATCACATTATCAAAAAGCATTGCAGGAATCAATAATAACAATGCGTAACGGTCGTTTTGTTGTTCCTGTTAAATATGAGTGTCGCTCGGAGGTGCCTGGGCTTGTACACGACACATCAGCAAGCGGTTCAACGGTTTTTGTTGAGCCAATGTCGGTTGTTGATGCGAACAATGAGATAAAGGTGCTTAAATCCAGAGAGCGTGATGAGATAGAGCGTATTCTTTGTGAGATTTCTGTTGAGGCTGGTTCTTTTTCAGATAGCATAAAAAGTAGTTATGAATGTGCGGTAGAACTCAACTTGATTTTTGCAAAGGCACAATTAGGCTATGCTATGAAAGCTTCAATACCTATCCTTAATGACAAGGGTATAATAGATTTAAAGTCTGCAAGGCATCCGCTAATTGACCCTAAAAAAGTTGTGTCAACGAATATAAAACTTGGCGAGGAATTTGACACGCTTGTCATAACAGGGCCTAATACAGGCGGAAAAACAGTGTCTATAAAAACTATCGGTTTGCTTTCTCTTATGGCTATGTGTGGGCTAATGATACCAGCGGGTGATAATAGTAGGGTTTCAGTTTATGAAAAGGTGTTTGCAGATATTGGTGACGATCAGAGTATAGAGCAGTCACTATCCACATTTTCATCACATATGAAAAATATAGTTAACATAATAGAGCAAGCAGATGAAAAAACATTGGTGCTTATAGATGAACTTGGAGCGGGTACAGATCCAATAGAGGGCGCAGCACTTGCAATGTCAATACTTGAAAGATTGCACATACAGGGTGCAAAGATAGCATCAACAACACACTATGCTGAGCTTAAGGCATATGCGCTACAAACAAACAGAGTAGAAAATGCTTGCTGTGAGTTTGATGTTGAAACTCTTCGTCCAACCTATCGTCTTTTAATAGGTGTTCCTGGTCGTTCAAATGCATTTGCAATTTCAGAGCGTCTTGGAATGGAAAAACAGGTTGTTGACAGAGCAAGAGAACTAGTGTCTATCGAAAACAACCGTTTTGAAGATGTGGTAGAAAAGCTTGAACAAAGCAGAATCAAAATGGAACAAGAGCATAAACAGGCACAGGAGCTCAATCAAGAAGCAAAAAAGGCGCAGGAAGATGCAGAGAGAATTCGAAATAGTATTGATGCCTTAAAGGACGAGGAACTGGAAAAAGCTCGTGCACAAGCAATGCAAATTGTTGAAAAGGCTCGCAGAGAATCAGCATACTTTATGGATGAAATAGAAAAGCTAAAAAAACAAGCAAAAGATTCAAAGGATATTTCAGAACTTGCAAGGCTTGCAAAAGCACAAGTAAAAAGGCACACAAACTCAATGGACGATGTTATAAATCCTATAGTAAGCAGAACACAGCTTGATGACGATTATGTGTTGCCTCGTGACCTTGTTGTTGGGGATATAGTACTGATAGTGGATATAGGCGAGCAGGCAACAGTGCTTTCAATAGCAGACAAAAAAGGTATGGTTGAGGTTCAAGTAGGAATAATTAAAACAAGAGTGTCGCTTGATAATTTAAGACTTGTTGATAAACCAAAGAAAAAGCAAGGCTTAAAGATGAGGACAGTTCATGTATCACAGGATAAAACAAGTTCTAGTGTCAATACATCTTGTGATTTAAGAGGAATGACTGTTGATGAAGGGATTTTAACCCTTGATAGATTTATTGACTCTGAAATTAGAACAGGTCTTAACTGTTTTACTGTAATTCATGGCAAAGGCACAGGAGTGCTTCGAAAAGCTGTTCGTCAGTACTTGTCAAAGCATCCGCAGATAAAAGAGCATAGGCTTGGAACATTTGGTGAGGGTGAAGACGGAGTAACAATTGTAACGCTTAAGTGAGATGATAAGTTTTTGAACCTTTTAAAAGAGGTTTAAGACTTGCTGGAAAGCTGTGAAAGAACAAAAGCTACTTTTGGGGTTAAATATAATTTTGTTACTCAAAATCTTTAAAATTAAAAAATTTTTTATCACTTATTATATGATTTTAATTGCATATATAGTGTAAAGTAAAGGTCTTTACACTACCGATTGCAAATGATAAAACATAGAGTAGAAAAAGTGCGCTGAAAAGTATTTTTTAATACTTGACATGCACTTTTATTTTTAGTATAATACAGCGGTGTAAAGAAAAACTCTTTACACCTCAAGCTGTTATCAGGAGGCGTAAAAGTGGCAAAGAATCTGGATGTTGCAGTGTTATTGGATTATTACGGTGATATGCTCACCAATAAGCAAAGAGACTTTATTTGCTATTATTACAATGATGACTTGTCTCTTTCAGAAATAGCTGAGAATGAAGGTATTACGCGTCAAGGTGTTCGTGATTCTATCAAGCGTGCAGAAAGTCAGCTTTATGAAATGGAATCAAGGCTTGGATTGGTTAAGCGTTTTGATGAAGTTCGTACAGGGCTTGCAGATATTTTGGACTGTGCAAACGATATTAACGAATACAATATGCGTTACGGACTTTCAAGGGAAATCAACGAAACAGTGGTTAAGATAAAAGTAATTGCTCAGTCACTGTGTGAATAAATTTTAAATATCTATTTGTGTATTAACGCAAATATAAGGAATGATAGTTTTGGCATTTGAAGGTCTTTCTGATAGACTCGAAGCCGCATTTAAACGGCTTAAAAGCAAAGGAAAGCTGACGGAGGCTGATGTCAAGGAGGCAATGCGTGAGGTACGGCTTGCTCTGCTTGAGGCCGATGTAAGCTATAAAGTTGCAAAAGACTTCACAAGCAAGATAACTGAGCGTGCAATAGGCGCACAAGTTATGGAAAGCCTTACTCCTGCACAAATGGTTATCAAAATAGTCAACGAAGAGTTAACAGAGCTTATGGGAGGAACACGCACGAGACTTGCTTGTGCAGCACATCCACCAACAGTTGTTATGATGTGTGGACTTCAAGGTTCTGGTAAAACAACTCATAGTGCAAAAATTGCACTTATGCTTAAAAAGCAGGGTAATAGGCCTCTCTTAGTAGCTTGTGATATTTATCGTCCTGCTGCTATCAAGCAGTTGCAAGTAGTTGGCGAGCAGGTTGGAGTTCCTGTATTTGAAATGGGAACAACAGACCCAGTAACAATAGCAAAAGAAGCGTTAAAGCTTGCTAAAGATCAAGGTTATGACTATGTTTTTCTTGACACTGCTGGCCGTTTGCATATAGACGAACAGCTGATGGGAGAACTAAAAAATATAAAGTCAGAAGTAAAGCCTCACGAGATTTTACTTGTTGTTGATGCTATGACAGGTCAGGACGCAGTTAATGTTGCATCATCTTTTGATGAGGCACTTGGAATTGATGGGCTGATTTTAACAAAGCTTGACGGCGACACCCGTGGAGGTGCAGCACTTTCCGCAAGAGCTATTACAGGCAAACCAATAAAGTTTGTTGGTACTGGTGAGAAGCTTGAGGATTTAGATGTTTTTCACCCAGACAGAATGGCTTCAAGAATTCTTGGAATGGGCGATATGCTTTCTCTTATAGAAAAAGCGGAAACAACATTTGATGAAAATAAATCTAGAGAGCTTGAAGAAAAACTACGCAAAAACAAGTTTGATTTAAATGATCTTCTTGAGAACTTTAAGCAAATTCGTAAAATGGGTTCAATGCAAGATATGCTTGCGATGATTCCAGGAATTGGCAAAAAGATTAAAGATATTGATGTTGATGAAAGACAGTTTGATAGACTTCAGGCTATTATACTTTCAATGACACCAAAAGAAAGGGAGAAACCAGATATTATCAATCCTTCACGTAAACGCAGAATTGCAACAGGTTGCGGTCAACAGGTTGAGGATGTTAATAGGCTTCTTTCACAGTACAAACAAATGCAAAAACTTTTCAAACAGATGAATGGCAAAGGTAATCGTAAAAAAATGAAGCGAATGGGTATGGGAATGAATCCTAACAACATGGACTTTAGCCAGTTTGGAATGTAAATCTTGTTAATCTTTGACGCAGATGCGTGATTGATATAAATTATTTTTAATATAAATTTTTGGAGGAATTAAAAATGGCAGTAAAAATTAGACTTCGCCGTATGGGTGCGAAGAAGGCACCTTTCTATCGTATAGTTGTTGCGGATTCAAGATATCCAAGAGATGGTAGATTCATCGAAGAAATAGGATACTACAACCCACTAGAGAATCCAGCTGTAATTAAGGTTGATGCAGAAAAAGTTCAAAAGTGGATTTCTAACGGTGCACAGCCAACAGAAACAGTAAAGGCACTTCTTAAAAAAGCAGGGGCAACTAAATAATTTAGGGGGTTCTCTATAATGAAGGATTTACTTATTTCCATAGCACAGGGACTTGTTGATGAACCTTCATCAGTAACAGTAGACATCGATGAGCCAAACGATATGGGTGTTACAGTTTATCACTTGCATGTTGCACCAGATGATATGGGCAGAGTAATTGGTAAGCAGGGTCGTATAGCAAAAGCTATTCGTACTGTTATGAGAGCTACTGCAAATCGCAGTGATATTAAAATAGCAGTTGAAATTGACTAATACACAAATTCTTTAAGGGGCGGTTTTCCGCCCTGTTTTTCGTAGTACAACAAATGCAGTTCAATTGTAATTATTAAAAGTTTTCTTAGTAGCGTTATTATAAAATTTTGTAAAATGGAGAGGTTTTATGATTTTGGATTTTCTCGAAATCGGTCAAATAGTTGGTACGCATGGAATAAAAGGTGAAATGAGAGTTAATCCATGGTGTGATACTCCCGATTTTTTCATAAGTTTTAAAAAACTTTATTTTGACAAATTAGGGCAAAATTCTGTAGAGATTGTAAGTTCTCGTGTTCATGGTAATGTAGTTCTGCTAAAACTTGATGGAATAGAATCATTAGAGCAGGCAATTGGACTAAAAAACAAAATTTTGTATATAAAGCGTGAAGATGCAAAGCTTGAAGAGGGCAGTTATTTTGTTAGCGAACTAATTGGTTGCAAGGTAAAAGATATTGATACGGGTGCTGAATATGGTGTAATTAGCGAGGTTAGTGTTACAGGTGCAAACGATGTTTGGCATATCAATAACGGAAAAAAAGAATACCTTATTCCAGCAATTCCAGATGTAGTTATAACAACTGATGTAGAAAATGGCATTATAGAAATCCGCCCTTTAAAGGGGATATTCGACGATGAGAATTGATATTTTAACTTTGTTTCCCGAAATGTGTGAAGGGGTTCTAAGCGGCAGTATAATAGGCAGAGCAAGGGAAAACAACTTAGTTGAAATACATTGCCATAACATAAGAGATTATACTCAGGATAAACATAAGCGTGTGGATGATATGCCATATGGCGGTGGCACGGGGATGATAATGCAAACCCAGCCTATTTACGATTGTTTTATGGCTGTTTGTGAACAATCAGAGCAAAGGCCACATACTATATTTATGTCTCCACAGGGCAAGACATTGACTCAAAGCAGAATTTGCGAACTTTCTAAAATGAATAATATTGCCATTCTTTGCGGACACTATGAGGGAGTGGATGAGCGAATCATTGAGGAGATAGTCGATGAAGAGATATCAATCGGAGATTATGTACTCACAGGAGGCGAGCTTCCTGCAATGGTTTTGGCGGACAGTATATCAAGAATGCTTCCGGGTGTGCTTGCAAGTGATGAATCATATCAAAACGAAAGTCACTATAGCTCACTTTTAGAATATCCACAATATACAAGACCATTTGAGTGGCAAGGTAAAAAAGTTCCAGAGGTTTTAATATCAGGTCATCATGCGAATATTGAAAAATGGAAGCGAGAATGCTCGCTTGAGCGAACATTTAAGAGAAGACCAGATATGCTTGAAAATGCACAACTTACAAAAAAAGACAAAGAGTTTCTAAAAACGATAACTATTCAAAATATAACAGTAAAATAAATATTTCGACAAAATATATTTGTAGAGAAAAGTCAGAAAACAATATATTGTATATGTGCAATAGTCAAACTGTACAAACATTACTGCATCTTGATGCCAAGGTTTGGAGCACACTACGAATTATTGAAAAAAACCATATATAAAAAATATATCCGTTGACTATAACGGCTTTTGTGATTATAATAATAGCAAGAAAACGAAAATTCATTTTATCTGGTGGGAGAATGTATTATGTTTGTAAAAGATGTTAAAGTTCAAAATCAAGTTGGTTTACATGCCCGTCCGGCTACGTTTTTCATACAAAAGGCAAATGAATTTAAGTCATCTATTTGGGTTGAAAAGGATGAGCGCAGAGTTAATGCAAAAAGTCTTCTCGGCGTGCTTTCACTTGGAATCATGGGTGGCACAGAAATTCGTATAATGGCTGGCGGTTCAGACGAGGAAGAAGCAGTAGAAGAGCTTGTAAAACTTGTTGAATCAGGTTTTGCTGAATAATATGGCTTAGTACATGTTGGCACATCGCTTCTTTGCGATGTGCTTTTTCGCATTGGTTATAATTTATTAGCTTTGAGTAATCTAAATGCTGCTTTGGGTATTGAATGGTTCATGATTAATTGGTTAAAATTAATTAAAATGGGGGTAATGTGATGAACGAAAGATTGCCTATTTTAAGAAAAAAAGCCGTTGGACTTCCACAAAACCCTGGCGTATATATAATGAAAAACAAACAGGACACAATAATTTATATTGGCAAGGCAAAGTCTTTAAAAAACAGAGTTAGCCAATATTTTGGTTCGCAAAATCGTCATACTATCAAAGTTCTTAAAATGGTATCAAATGTATATGATTTTGATTATATTATCACCGATAGTGAATTTGAAGCTTTGCTTTTGGAATGTGGACTGATAAAACAGCATAAACCAAAGTATAATATTTTATTAAAGGATGATAAAGGCTATCACTATATAAAAATAAGCAACGATGGATGGCGTAAAATAACGGCAGAAAAGAAAATGCTTGATGATAAAGCAGAGTATATTGGCCCCTATACCAGCGCCTTTATTGTGAATCAGGCGTTGGACGAGGCACAAAAGATATTTAAGCTGCCACAGTGCTCAAAGGAGTTTCCAAGGGACATAGGCAAGGGTAGACCATGCCTTAATTATTTTATTTCGCAATGCAGTGCTCCTTGCAGTGGTAAGGTGAAAAAAGAGGAGTACGATGAGGCGATAGATGGTGCTATAGAATTTTTAAAAGGTGGCAGTGCAAAATCTATTAAAGATATGCAGGATAAAATGCAAGAGTTTTCTGATTCTTATGAGTTTGAAAAGGCTGCAAGGTTAAGAGATAGAATAAATGCCATAAAAAAGATGAATGAAAAGCAAAAAGTAATAGCGGCAGGAGTAAAGGAACAAGATGTTTTTGCTTTGGAACAAGGTGAAAAAAATGCTTGTTTTGCCGTGCTTCGTTTCTCGCAAGGTCAATTATTTGACACTGAGCACTTTATAATAGAAAATGACCAAGATTTGCCTCAAATGCGTGCAGAAATTATAAAAAGCTATTACTCAATGCGTCAAAAGGTTCCACGGAGGATTACATTGGATGGTGCAACGCAGGACACTGCACTGCTCTCCCAATGGTTAAGCGTAAAAGCAGGGCACAAGGTAACCTTAGTAGTGCCTCAAAAGGGCGAACAGCTAAAGCTTGTGCAAATGTGCAAAAAAAATGCACAGGAGAAATTGTTTGAAAGAGTGGGAAGAACAGATAAGAATAAACAAGCATTAACAGAGCTTGCGAGTCTTTTAGGACTTGGTGAGATCCCTCAGTATATTGAATCGTATGACATTTCTCACACCGCAGGATGCGACAATGTTGCTGGAATGGTAGTGTTTAAGGATGGCTTACCATATAAGTCTGGGTATAAACGATTTGAGATAAAGCACGCACAGGGCGGTGATGACTGTGCAGCAATGCAAGAGGTGCTTCAAAGAAGATTTGCAAGATATGAGCAGCAAAAGGAAACGCATAAAGGATTTGGCAAATTGCCTGATTTGATTTTGCTTGATGGTGGACAAGGCCAGTTAAATGCAGTTCTGCCTGTTTTAAAACAGTTTGGGCTTGACATTCCTGTGTTTGGAATGGTAAAAGATAATAAGCACAAAACTAGAGCAATAACAAACGGTGGCTCTGAAATATCAATAAGTGTAAAGCGACAGGCTTTTACTTTAGTCTCAAATATTCAAGAAGAAGTTCATCGGTTTGCTATAAGTTATCATCGAGAAAAGCACAGCAAGAACTCAATAAATAGCACGCTTAATCAAATAAAAGGTATTGGTCAAACAAAAACAACCATACTTTTGAAATATTTTAAAACAATATCTGCAATTAAATCTGCTAGCATAGAAGATTTGGCAAATGTAAAGGGAATTAGCATTACAAATGCAAAAGATATCTATGAATATTTTAATATTACGCAATGATACCACTATTTTTCTATTCGTATTGACAAATTTGTATAATAAATGAGATAATACATCTTAAGTTTATTTATTGGAGTATTTATAATATATGAGAGTTATAACAGGAACAGCAAGAGGAAGAAGACTTATATCTTTGGAGGGTGACGATGTTCGTCCTACAACAGATAGAGTCAAAGAGGCAATGTTTAGTATAATTCAGTTTGAGCTTGAGGGCAGGTGCGTTTTAGACCTGTTTGCAGGCTCTGGTCAGCTTGGGATAGAAGCTCTTAGCCGTGGTGCTCATTGTGCAACTTTTGTTGACCAAAGCAGAAATTCAGTAGGCATAATTGAAAAGAATCTTTTGTCCACAGGTCTTGAAAAAAATACTATTGTTAAGAATTCAGATGCAATTGCGTTTCTTTCAATGACTAAGGATGCTTTTGACATAGCTTTTTTAGACCCACCATACAATCATGGCCTTATTCAAAAGGCACTTCCAATGCTTTGTGAAAAAATGGCTAAGGGTGGAGTTATTATTTGCGAAACATCACTTACAGAGGAACTTCCCGAAAGTGTTGGTAGATTTGTCCTTCATAGGGACTATAAACATGGTAAAATTAAGCTTACGGTTTATAGAGAGGAACAGGTGTCGGAATAATGAAAATCGCAATTTGCCCTGGTAGTTTTGATCCGATAACATTAGGGCACCTTGAAATTATACAGCGTACTGCTAATATTTTTGATAAAGTAGTAGTTTTGGTTATGGCCAATTATCGTAAAAGAGAAACACAAGCTTTTACAGCAGATGAAAGGGCAGAGCTTATTAGAAAAAGCATAAAAGCTATTGGAGGTATGGACAATGTTGATGTTGATGTCTATACTGGATTGCTTGCAGAATATGCAGAGAAAAATCACGCAACAGCAATAGTTAAAGGACTTCGTGCTGTTTCAGATTTTGAAGATGAGTTTCAACAGGCATTAACAAATCAAAAGCTTTATGCTGGTTTTGAAACAATGTTTATGGCAGCTAGTGCAGAAAATATGTTTTTAAGTTCTAGCCTTGTTCGTCAGGTTGGAGAACTAGGAGGGGATATTTCTGCGTTTGTTCCTGATGTCATTCTTGACGATATATTAGAACGATTGAGAAAGGATTGATGCTCAAGATGAACATAGAAGATTTTCTCGAAGAAATTGAAGAACTTCTTGATGATGGAAAAAGTGTTGCTTTTTCTAACAGAGTAGTAGTCGATGCTGACTCAATTAAAATAATAATAGAAGATATGCGTCTTAATATGCCTGATGAAATCCGTCAGGCGAAAATAGTTGCTTCAGAGCGTAGAGAGATAATTAATAAGGCTAGGAGAGAGGCTGAGACGCTTCTTTTAAATTCAGAATCAAAAAGCCGAGATATGATATCTAGTGCAGAGAAAAGATGGCAAGAACTTGTTGGCGGTTCTGAAAGAAAGTCTAAAGAGCTTGTTGAAGCCGCAGAGCAAAAGGCAAAGTCACTACTTACAGTATCTGAAGAGAGAGCTAAAATAATAGTTGAAAATGCTGAGGATAAGGCAAGGACATTACTTATTAGTGCGGAAGAAAGAGCCAAATCAACAGTTGAAAAGGCTGAAGAAAAGGCACGGGAGCTTACTCTTTGTGAAGCAATTACAAGGAATGCACAAACACTTTCTGAAGATATACTGAATAGAGCAAAGAATCAATCGGACGAGCTTTTAAAAAATGCTTATGAAGAAGCAGAAAAATTAACAAGAGAAAGCAAGTCTGAGTCAGAAAGACTTATAAGAGATTCACAGATACAGGCAGAGATTCTTGCCAAAGATTCTAAGGCGCAGGCAGAAACACTTGTAAGCCAAGCGAAGGAAGAATCAGAGACGATGACTCACAAAGCCATTATAGACGCTAAAGAAGTAACTGAACATGCAGAAAAAACTGCAAATGATATGATGGAACATTCTAAAAAATGGTCGACGGAGCTAAAGTCGGCAGCAAGTGATTTTGTAACGACTATAATGCTCGATGCAGAGCAAAGTCTTTCAGGTAGTTTGGAAGAAATAAAAAATGTTCATTCAAGTCTTAATGCGGCAATATCTAAAAAGAAATAAAGCTTTTAACGGGCATTCTTTGAAGTTGCCCGTTTTTTTATAGCTATTTTACAAAAATACATTATATATAAAGGTTATTATTTTATATTCTCCGTCATAGTAATTAACGGGTGATGTTAATGTTTGTATATTCAGTAAAATCTTCAAAAATCAAAGTTGTACTTCTCATAGCTCTTTGCACGCTTGCCACAATTGCATTTTTGCTTGCTTCAAGTATGGATAACAAAGCGGCAAATAAAGGTGGAATAAGCCTTAAAGCAAATAATTCAGAGCAAAGAGTTGCGTTTTTGGCACAGTTCGGTTGGGAATTTGCACAAGACCCTATTGAGGTGTCAGAGGTTATAATTCCTTCGGAGTTTGACCAAACTTATGAAAAGTATAACAAAATCCAAAAAGACCAGGGCTTTGACCTTGAAACTTACAAGGGAATGAGAGTGAAACGCTGGACATATGAAATAAAAAATTATCCTGGTTATTCTGCCGACACAGGTTGTATTCGTGCAAATATTTTGGTGTACGACGGGCTTGTAATTGGTGGAGATGTATGTTCGGTTGAGTTAAATGGATTTATGCATGGATTTGATAGACCACAGCAAAATACAACAGTGGCAAAAGAGGCTACAAAAACGACAAGTGAAAAGGTGTAATGGAGGATGTTTAAAAGTGGCGGTTGAAAGAATTGATAAGTTAATATCATCTCAAAGCACCCTGTCCAGAGCTGAGGTAAAAAGGTTGGTAAAAGCCAATCTGGTCAGGGTCAATGGACAAGCAGTGTTAAAACCAGAAGAAAAGTTTGAAACATCAGATATAAAAATAGAGATAGATGAAAAAATATTTGACTTCAAAAAAAACATATATATAATGTTGAACAAGCCAAAGGAAGTACTTTGTGCAACTAGGGATACAAAAGCTAAAACAGTTTTAGATCTTGTACCGCAAGAGCTTTTTAGAAATGGCTTGTTTCCAGCAGGAAGGCTAGATTCAGACACTACAGGTCTTGTGATTATAACTGACGATGGTGATTTTGCACACAGAATATTGTCGCCTAAAAATCATATTCAGAAGACATATGTGGCTACTCTTGCACAGCCTATTTCTGAAACAGATATAAAGAGGTTGGAGCAGGGCATAGAGCTTGCGGATGGTACCCTCGGCCGCCTG
>RZYX01000072.1 GCA_009930155.1 Clostridia bacterium
CAGTAATAATCATAATAACAATTAAACTTGCAAAAACAATAACACGAAAAAAGTCAAGCTCATGAAGCTTTAAAACATGATTCTTTATGTTCAAATCCTCTTGGTACATTTCTGCTGTTATTGAGTTCGTACTCCAGTTTTCTAACTTTTCATACTTATCTTTTAAATCAGGGGACTGTTTAAATATTTGTTCATATACTTCTGGAAATCTGCGAAGAACAGAATCTTTAAGACTGTTATATTCTTTTATGTAAAGTACTATTAGTGCAATCCAGTAGATAAGGCAACTTAAAATACCCCAAAATTTAATTGCTTCCGGAGAAAAAACTGTCATTAAAATAGTAGTTCCAAAAATGAATCCCCAAGATATCCAAAACCAAAGGATTTTAGTTTTTATCTTATTGATAATGCATCCCTCCCATAATATTTTTTACTTCTTTAATCAATTCAGCTTTATTATTTTGAAGCTTGCCGTCAATAACAGCTAGCAAAAGCTCATTTAGAATTTCTCTAATTTTTTTGCTTGCAGGTATACCTAGGTTAATTAAATCATCACCATTTATAGCAAGGTCGCAAAGCTTAAAACATTCTCCATTTTCTATAATTTTGTTCATCATTTCTTCAATCTTTAAAAATTTGTTCTCACGATTAGAATAAATTGGGCTGTGTGCAAGTGAATCAGCGAGCTTGACTTTTAAGAGCAATTTTAAAATAGTTGGGGAGATCTTTGCAAGCCTTCTTTTTATTGTTTTTTCTTCAGGTTCTATTGGATAGTCATGGTATTTAACCAAAGTAAGAACAGTATCAGTGATTTTATTGCTTAATTTAAGGTTTTTTAAGACCTTTTTTGCAATATCAGCACTTATATTTCCGTGTCCATGAAAATGGCCTACTCCTTTTTCGTCTATAGAATAACAATGAGGTTTTCCAATATCATGTAATAATAATGTAAGCCTAATAATAGGGTCACATTCGGAATAGTCAATTGCATAAACTGTGTGTTCCCAAATATCAAAAATATGATGTTCGTTGTGCTGGTCAAAGTCAAACATTGGCTCGATTTCTGGAATTATTTTTGTGAAAACATCACGATATTTTAAAAGAACATTGCGAACATTTTTACCACAAAGTAGTTTTAAAAGTTCTGTGGATAAACGCTCTTTTGAAACATTTTTTAGTAGATATGCATTTCTTAAAATGCTGTCAGATGTTTTTTGCTCTAATTCAAATCCAAGTATAGATGAAAAGCGAAGAGCACGCAAAATCCGTAGAGCATCTTCATTAAATCTCAAATCAGGGTTGCCAACACATCTTATTGTTTTGTTTTCAATATCTTTAATACCTTCAAAAATATCAATAAGTCCACTGTTTTCATTGTAAGCCATGGAATTTATAGTAAAATCTCTGCGACTTAAATCCTCGCAAAGATTGTTGCAAAAATTAACACTATCTGGGTGGCGGTTGTCAAGATAATTGCCGTCGATCCTAAAAGTAGTTATTTCAAGTGGAAGTGTGTCAACAATAACTGTTATAGTTCCATGTTTAATACCACTTTCAATTGTTTTTAATTTATGAAAAACAGACAATACTTCACTTGGTAAAGCGTTTGTTGTTACATCCCAATCAGGTGGGCAAACCCCAAGAATACTGTCTCTTACACATCCACCTACAACATAAGCCTCAAATCCATTTTGTTCAAGAAGTTTGATAGCGTACTTAACTTGTACTGGCAAAACAATATTCAAACAAATCACCTCCACAAAATAAGAATATCATTCATTTAATATTATGTCTATATGTTTACAAACAATAAAATAAATGATAAAATAAATAGGGTGATAATAATGGAACAATCAAAGATAGATAGAATAAATGAATTGTCAAGAAAATCAAGAGAACAAGAACTTTCTGAATGCGAAAAGCAAGAGCAAGCACAGCTTCGCAGAGAATATGTTAAAGCATTTAAAAATAGCTTGGTTTCGCAACTTGAATGCACCTATATTGTGGATGAATATGGCAATAAGAAGAAGGTGCAAAAAGGTACTAATGATAAAAATAAATCATAAAGCTAGTTTGCTATAGCAAGTCATTTTTTAATGCTAAGTAGTATACATTATGTTGCTTTAAAACGCTTTGCGAAAATTTGCTTACAGGTGTTTTTATAGTTCAATGATGTTATGGATTAGATTTGTAAATGGTTTAAAATAAATAGTGCATGATGGAAAAATTAATATGTTTTAATACATATTTTAACAATTAAAGTTCATTTGACTATTAATGCTTTTAAAATAGTATATATTATATTTTAGCAGGGGTTTTCCCTGTTTTTTAATTTAAAATAATTGTTACTTGTATAACATTTCAAATAGATGTTTGCACTTGCTTATATTTATATTATAATACTATTATATGTAAAAATATATCGAATGAATTTTTATCACGAAAGGAAGCGTAATATGTCTATAAAATATTCTGTTCCACTTTCAAAGGTTATAGCAACCGAATCTTTAGAGGAAGTATATCTTCCAAAAGATGCGAGCGAGATTTTTATAACTTCATTTGAAGTGTGTAGACCAAGTCTTATTTTAGCAAGTCACGACCATTATTTCAACTCCGAAAGAGTACAGTTTATTGGAAAATCAGAGATGGAATTTTTAGAAGATATGGAAGAAGATGAAAGGCAATCAGCTCTTGAACGATTTTTTAGCAAAAAAGCCGTAACGGTAATTTTACCACTTAGCTGTGTTGAATGTCCTAAAGATATTCTTCAGCTTGCCCAGAAATATGAGGTTCCACTTTTAAGAACAGGCGAAGAGACTTCAAATGCAATATCTTCACTTGTTTCGTTTCTCAATGTTGAACTTGCTGAGCGTATAACGAGGCACGGTGTTCTTGTTGAAGTTTCAGGTGAGGGAATACTTATAGTTGGCGATAGTGGTGTAGGCAAGAGTGAAACGGTTGTTGAGCTTATAAAAAGAGGCCACAGACTTGTTGCTGATGATGCTGTTGAACTCCGTAAGGTGTCAAGCAGAACAATTGTTGGCTCTGCACCTGATAATATTAGGCATTTTATCGAGCTTAGGGGAGTAGGTATTATTGATGCACGCCGTCTGTTTGGTATGAGTGCTGTTAAAATGACGGTTAAGATAGATATGGTAATTGAGCTTGAGCAGTGGGATGACGAGAAAGTTTATGAGCGTATGGGACTTGACGATGAATACACTACAATTTTAGGAATAAGTGTTCCTCTTGCAGTTGTTCCTGTAAGACCTGGACGAAATCTTGCTGTAATTATTGAGGTTGCGGCAATAAATAATAGGCAGAAAAAGATGGGCTACAACTCTGCAAAAGAGCTTTTAGCAAATCTTGGTATGATGGATGAAGAGGAAAAAGAAGTTAGGGCACCAATTGATATCTGGCAGAATTTTTAATTTTTGTGGGGGTCAGGTATGTATAGAGTAGGAATAGATTTGGGTGGAACTAACATTTCGGTTGGTGTTATTGATAAAAATTTTAACATAATAGGTAGGGGCAAACTTAAAACAAATCTTCCTAGAAGTTTTGATGAAATTTTTCCAAATATTGTAGAAGCAGTTAATATGGCGGCTAAAGATGCTGGAATATCAATGCATGATGTTTTGTCAGTTGGCGTTGGAGCACCAGGAGCAATTAATGTGGACAGTGGTGTTGTTGAATCTTCTAGTAATCTTGGATTTTATAATGTACCTCTTAAGGCAGAACTTGAAAAGGCACTTGATAAAACTGTTTTTTTGACTAATGATGCAAACTGTGCCGCATTGGCAGAAAAGATGCTTGGTGCTGGAAAGGGCGTAAAAGATTTAATTGTTATTACGCTTGGCACAGGCATAGGTGGCGGAATTTTTGTAAATGATAAGATGCTTACAGGGGTGAATGGCTCAGCTGGAGAAATAGGACATATTGTTATAGAAAATGATGGTGTTGAATGTAGTTGTGGCAGAAAAGGTTGTTGGGAAAAGTATGCATCAGCAACAGCAATAGGACGGCAGACAAAAGAAGCACTTATGAAAGATAAGTATAAAAAAAGTTATATGTGGAAATTAATAGGTAATGATATTTCAAAAGTAAACGGAAGAACTGCTTTTGATGCAATGAAAAACGGCGATGATTTAGGTATACAAATAGTAAATAAATATATGGATTATTTGGCTTGTGGAATAACAAACCTTATAAATCTTTTTCAGCCACAAGTGTTTTGCATTGGAGGCGGAATGTCAAACGAGGGTAATGCGTTGCTTTTGCCTGTTATTGAAAGGGTAGAAAAGGAAAGGTACAGTATTCATTCAAGCAAGCAAACCAAAATTTGTATAGCAGAGCTAAAAAATGATGCAGGTATAATTGGTGCAGCTTTGCTAAACGAGATATAAATGGAGAATTATTATGTTTGATAAAATAAAAATTTTTGCAAATACTCTTGGCTGTGAGGTTAAGGAACTTGTGCCAATGAGTGAGCATACTAGCTTTAAAACAGGAGGTAATGCAAGGCTTTTTATCTCTCCTGATTCTATTGATAGTCTTGCAGAGCTTGTAAAATATTTTAAATCACTTAAAGTAAATCCTTTTGTACTTGGAAATGGAAGTAATACTCTTGTGTCAGACGATGGAATAGATGGAGTTATAATTCATATTGATAATGGTTTTAAACGCATTGAATATTGTGGTGGCGGAATTATAAAATGTGGTGCTGGAGTAAACTTTGCACAGCTTTGTATGTTTGCACTGGAATATGAGCTTACAGGTCTTGAATTTGCATATGGAATTCCTGGAACAGTTGGTGGTGCAGCATTTATGAATGCAGGAGCATACGGTGGCGAAATGAAGGATGTTGTTATGATGTGTACTCATATAACTCCAGATGGTGAGCGCAGTTCGCTTTCAGGTGATTCTTTAGAATTTGGATATAGAAAAAGTGCATATACAGTTAATAAATGCATAATAACAACAGTAGTATTTAAGCTTGATACTGGAAATGCAGAGGCAATCAGATATAAGATGGATTCCACATTAAGTAAGCGTAAGGCAAAGCAACCACTAGAGTATCCAAGTGCAGGTAGTGTATTTAAAAGGCCAGAAGGTCAATTTGCAGGATCACTTATTGAAGAGTGTGGATTAAAAGGAAAAATAATTGGCGGTGCGCAAGTTAGTGAAAAACACGCAGGCTTTATAATAAACATTGGTGGAGCAACAACTAAGGATGTAACAGATCTTATCAAACTTGTTCAAGAAACAGTAAACAACGAAAAAGGTGTTTTACTTGAAAAGGAGATAAGACTAATAGGGTAAGGGTGATGATTAAATCACCAGGGAGGTGGATTATGCAACTTATAATAGTAACAGGACTTTCAGGAGCAGGAAAATCAAAGGCAGTTGATATTCTTGAGGATATCGGGTTCTTTTGTGTTGATAATATGCCCCCAAAACTTGTTCCTGCTTTTGCACAGCTTTTACTCAAATCCACTGAACAGCCATCAAAGGCGGCAATAGTAATTGACATTAGAGCTGGAAATGCTTTTAAAGATCTTTTTTATTCGATGGATTTAATTAAAGAAATGGGATGTGACTTTAAAATCCTATTTATAGATGCAGCAAATGAAACATTGGTAAATAGATATAAAGAAACACGCAGAAAGCATCCGCTTTCTTATAAATATAAAGGTTCAATCGATGCAGCAATTAATGCAGAACGTGAGATTTTGCGTCCAATTCGTAAAATGGCTGACTATATAATTGATACAACAAATCTTAAACCAGCTATTTTTAAAGAGCGTGTAGCAAGCTTATTTTTAGAAAATATTAAGTCTATGATGCCTATTCAGTGTATGTCATTTGGTTTTAAGTATGGTATACCAGCAGATGCTGATTTAGTGTTTGATGTTAGATGTTTGCCGAATCCGTTCTATATTGATGAGCTTAAACAACTTACAGGACTTGATAAACAAGTTCGTGAATATGTTATGAAATGGGAGCAGGCTCAAGGCCTTGTGCCAAAGCTTCTTGATTTAATTGACTATCTTGTACCGCTTTATCGTGAAGAGGGTAAAAGTCAGCTTATTGTGGCAATAGGATGCACAGGTGGCAGACATCGTTCAGTAGTCTTTGCAGAACTCGTTTATAAGCATCTGTCAGAGGATAAGGGAATGAATGTTATGGTATCACATAGGGATATAAGCAAATGATGCCAACTTGCAAAAATACGGAGGTTTGACAGGATGTCATTTTCGTCCAAAGTTAAGAATGAATTGATAGAGTTTGAAAAGAGTAGGAAAGAAGATTTAATAAATTATAAAGATTGTTGTACACATGCACAACAATATGGGCTTTTGCTTTTTTGCAGAGGCTTTTCTGTTTCTAACATAAATATGCAAACAGAAAATGAAAACATAGCAAAAATTTATGCACGCACGATAGAACAAATAACGGGACAAGTTCAGCCCATAAAATGTTCTGCTGCGGGCAAATATAGTGTAAATGTCCAAGGTGAAAAAAGAAGAAGAAAAATACTTGAATATTTTGGGCATACAGGGTCGGAAATCACATTAAGATTAAATCGTGCAAATATTGCAGATGAATGCTGTTACAGTGCTTTTTTACGTGGTGTTTTCTTAGCTTGTGGTACTATAACATCACCAAGTAAAGATTATCATTTAGAGTTTGTTGTAACTCATTTTAACCTTTGTAAAGATTTGATGAAACTTATTGAGGAGATAGATTTAAACTCTAAATATGTTATACGAAAAGGCAACCATATAGCTTATTTTAAAGATAGTGAAAGTATTGAGGATATTTTGACTCATATGGGAGCTGTGTCATCTTCCCTTGAACTTATGGAAATAAAAATATATAAAGATGTAAGAAATAGAGTAAATCGCAAGACAAACTTTGAAAATGCAAATCTTTCAAAGACTGTAGATGCTGCATTTATGCAAGTTAGGGCAATTGAACTTATAAAAAAAGAAAAGGGAATGTCATATCTTTCGGATGAGCTTCGTGAGCTTGCAGTGCTGAGGTTTGAAAATCCCGAAATGAGTTTGCGTGAGCTTGGGCAAATGCTTTCAGTTCCGCTCTCACGCTCAGGCGTAAATCATAGGCTAAAAAAAATAACGCAAATGGCAGACGAATTAAAGAATAGTTAAATAAAAGGGAGAATTAGATTGAGCTTTGCACATCTACATTTGCATACAGAATATAGCTTGCTTGACGGTGCGTGCCGTATCGGGCAACTTTTTGATGCGGTAGAAAAGCAAAATCAAACGGCTGTAGCAATTACAGATCACGGAGCAATGTACGGTGTAATAGATTTTTATAAAGAGGCAAAAAAGCGAGGTATAAAGCCAATAATTGGATGCGAAGTGTATGTTGCCACACGCTCTATGACAGATAAGGTTCATGCATTAGACAAGGAAAGAAATCATCTTGTATTACTTTGTGAGAATTATAAGGGTTACCAAAATCTTATAAAAATTGTTTCAGAGTCATGGACAAAAGGCTTTTATATAAAACCAAGAGTTGACCATGAGCTTTTAGAAAAATATCATGAGGGTATAATAGCACTTTCAGCTTGTCTTGCTGGAGAAGTTTCTCAGGCTCTTTTGCGAGGAGATTATGAAGGTGCAAAGCAAACAGCAGTTTGGTATGACAATGTGTTTGGAAGAAACAATTATTTTTTAGAAATGCAAAATCATGGGTTGCGTGAACAGCTTCAAATCAACCCTTTGATTGTTAAATTATCTGAGGAGACTGGCATACCGCTTGTTGTAACAAATGATACGCATTATATTGAAAAGCAGGATTCAAAAATTCAAAAGGTTCTTATATGTATTCAAACTAATCATACGGTTGGGGAGAATACAGGGATAGATTTTGGAACAGATGAGTTCTATTTAAAATCTGAGGATGAAATGCGTTTAATTTTTTCGGATTTTCCAGAGGCTGTTGACAACACACAGCTTATAGCTGACCGTTGTAATGTTGAGTTTGAATTTGGCAATACCAAGATTCCCCATTTTGAAATTCCAAATAATGTGGAACATAGCGAATATTTAAGGCAAATGAGCCTTGAAGGAATGAAAAAAAGATATGGAGATAATCCTCCAAAAGAATATATAGACAGGCTTAATTATGAACTGGACATTATAAATAAAATGGGATATACAGATTATTTTTTAATAGTTCAGGATTTTATTTGTTATGCAAGGTCAAAAGGAATTCCTGTTGGACCTGGTAGAGGTTCAGGAGCAGGAAGTATAGTTGCATATTGTATTGAGATAACTGGTATAGACCCAATGAAATATAATTTGCTTTTTGAACGATTTTTGAATCCTGAAAGAATTAGCATGCCCGATTTTGATATTGATTTTTGCTATGAACGCAGGTCGGAAGTTATTGACTATGTTATAGAAAAATATGGCGATGATCACGTGGCACAAATTATAACTTTTGGAACAATGGCGGCAAGGGCTGCTGTTCGGGATGTTGGTAGAGCACTTGGAATTGCATATGGCACAGTTGATGAGGTTGCAAAGCAAATTCCAAGAGAGCTGAATATTACAATAGAATCAGCACTAAAAAAGTCTACGGAGCTTCGTACACTTTATGAAAATAGCAGTGAAATTAAAGAGCTTATAGATACAGCAATAAAGGTAGAGGGAATGCCACGTCATTCTTCAACACATGCAGCGGGTGTTGTAATTACAAGAGACCCCGTGGCGAGCTATGTTCCTCTTGCTTGTAATGATGGCTCAGTCGTAACACAGTTTACAATGACAGCACTGGAAGAACTCGGACTACTTAAAATGGATTTTTTGGGACTGCGTACGCTGACAGTTATTGAACACTCGTTAAAAATGATAAATAAGAAAGACAAAAATTTTAAATTAGAGAATATAGATATTCAGGACAAAGCTACATTTGAAATGATAGCGTTGGGCAACACTAGCGGAGTTTTTCAGTTTGAATCAGATGGAATGAAAAGGGTACTTTCAGTGCTTAAACCAAATACTTTAGAGGATTTAATTGCCGTTATATCCCTTTATCGTCCTGGACCAATGGACTCTATACCAACTTATATAAAAAACAGGCACAATACAAGCAACATAACATATAAAACACCTCAGTTAAAAAACATACTTGATGTTACTTATGGTTGCATGGTATATCAGGAACAAGTAATGCAGATATTTCGTGAACTTGCAGGATATTCTTATGGAAAAGCAGATTTAGTTAGAAGAGCAATGTCTAAAAAGAAATATAGCGTAATGGAACAGGAGAGAAAAAGTTTTGTTCATGGAAGTGTAGGTGCTGATGGCACGGTAGAGTGTGAAGGAGCTATTAAACGGGGTGTTAGTGAGAAAGTTGCAAATGAGATTTTTGATGATATGTTATCTTTTGCATCATATGCGTTTAACAAATCTCATGCGGCCGCATACGCCTTTATAGCATATCAG
>RZYX01000073.1 GCA_009930155.1 Clostridia bacterium
TTGCCTTCTACTCCGATCATATTGTAACAATTGAATACCGTTGGAATATCAACTCCTTTTGGACATGGCATACAATATCCACATCCAGTGCATCCAACCTTCACTGATTCCTTAATTACATCTTTTATTTTATCAATAAGTTGTAAATCTTCCTCTGTAAATTCTCCAATTCTAGACTTTGAAGCAATTTCAATGGTTTCTTGTAACATGTTCATTGAATTCATACCTGACAATACACAAGTAACCTCTTGCTGATCCCATAACCATCGTAATCCCCATTCAGCTGGTGACCATTTTTTATTATTATCAGCTATTAATCTCTTTGCCTTTTCAGGAAGAAGGTTAACAAGCTTACCGCCACGAAGCGGTTCCATAATTATAACCGGGATACCTTTTTTATTTGCTGCTATTAATCCTTCTCTTCCAGCCTGACTGTTTTCATCTAAATAATTATATTGTATTTGACAAAAATCCCAATCATATGCATTAAGCAATTGAATAAATGTACTCGTATTACCATGAAAAGAAAAACCAATGTTTTTTATTTCACCTTTTTTCTTTTTATCTTCAATCCACTCAACAATACCAAAATTAAGCAATTTTTCCCACCCTGCCATATCGGTCATTGCATGCATAAGATAATAGTCTATATGGTTAGTTTTTAGTCTTTTTAACTCCTCATTAAAAAACTCATCAATTTTCTCTTCTTTATTTACTCTAAATACCGGAAGCTTAGTAGCAATTTTCACCTTATCTCGACAATTATTACGAGCTAGAATTTCACCTAATACGGCTTCGCTACCTGGATACATATAAGCAGTATCAAAATAATTAACCCCTTTATTAATCGCTTCCATTATTTCTTTTTCTATCTCTTCAACATCTAAAGTAATCCCTTTTCTGGGGAAACGCATACAACCGAACCCCAAAATTGAGATATCATCACCATTCTTATCCTTTCTATATTGCATTATATTACCTCCTTATTTTATCTAAAAGCATGTGCAACTAGGGTGCTCCACAAGTAAGTTTGTTCATTATTTATAAAACACTTTTTTCATATAAGACTTTTTAAGTTTTGTATACCTGTGAATAGAACATCCAATTTTGTAATTCTATCTGCACCTACCAATATTGTCATTGTGGTAGCACTCCCTAATTCACAGACAATCTATATTAAAATTTTACACTACATTATAAATAACGGGTTGTCAAGTAGAGTGAGACACTTCGTGTAAAAAAGCTTGAATGGGTGATTTCCATCCTAAACACTTTCTTGTTCTGTTGTTAAATTAAAAAGTTTCTTTGGTTTTTCATTCTTAATTGAACTTCCATTAGAATTTGTCTTGCCTAAATCCTTTATTGAAGTTTTACTATCTATAGTTGTTTGATCTATACTAATTTTTTGATGAACTTTAACCACCTGAACTACTTTAGTTACTTGAACTACCCTAACCATTGCCGCCTGGACCTCCAGCATTATCAGGGAACAAATAGCTCCAAGTTATATGTCATATCTTTAAAGTTTCACATTTGACAATTGACATTTCACATTATAAATTATAAATATCTTATATAAAATTTCATAGCAATATTTTAGAATAAATATATAATATACGCATGTAACCACTGCTGTTTTCGACTTTTGATTTTAGTTTATTTGTATTCAATTGTTAACCATCCATGTGCATGGGTTTTGGATGTAATGCTGCTGGAATTATTGGTTGCAGAATTATAGATTCACCACGAGAACGCTTAATTGCGATGATTACTAACAACTTTGTTCCTTGTAATGGAAGATTTCCTACTCTTATTGCAATCATAACTATGTTTTTTATCGGAACTTCAGGTGGTGCTTTTAACTCATTGCTATCAGCAGGTTTATTGACAGCTATAATCGTTTTCGGCGTGTTTACAACCTTTGTAGTATCAAATCTGCTGTCAAAGACCATTTTAAAAGGTGTACCTTCATCCTTTACACTAGAGCTTCCGCCATATAGAAAACCTCAAATTGCTAAAGTTATTATACGCTCAATTTTTGATAGAACTTTATTTGTACTCGGTCGTGCAATTATTATTGCTGCACCTGCTGGACTTTTTATATGGATTCTTGCAAATGTTACCGTAGGAGATTCAGGCCTGCTAAGCCACTGCACAGAATTTTTAGACCCATTTGCAAGGTATATGGGCCTTGATGGTGTTATTCTTATGGCATTTATACTTGGATTTCCCGCCAATGAAATAGTTCTACCAATTATTATAATGGCATATATGTCGCAGGGAACCATTTTAGAATTAGACAATCTTGAAAGCTTAAAACAACTTTTGGTTGATAATGGATGGACTTGGATAACTGCAATCAGCACAATGCTATTTTCATTAATGCACTGGCCTTGTTCCACAACACTTTTGACAATCAAAAAAGAAACAGGAAGCCTTAAATGGACTGCCGTTTCCTTTATAATTCCTACTATAATAGGTGTAGTAATCTGCCTTGCATTTGCAAGCATTGCAAACCTATTTATATAATAAAAGAAGGAATCAGGTTCGCCCCAGATTCCTTCTTTTATACTAATTATACATTGCGTTTTGTGACATATAGTTGTAGATTTGTTCTCCATGCTCTTGTTCTTCTTTTTGAATGTGATTTAACACATTGCGAATATTTGTATCCCTAAATTCAAATATGCTAGTATTATAAGAAGATGATACATGCTTTTCTGTGGAGAGTGCGTCAGAGCAAAGATATTTATCTTTTTGCTTGTCTGCTTCATTGCACTGGGACTTTAAATCAGTTGGTAAAGGATTTGCCGGGCTGCCTCCTGTGCCAACTTGTGGAACAGTTCCTATCACAATTTGATTAATCGTATCAAGATGCTGTTGCTCCTTTTGCCCAATTTGTGAAAACAGATTTTTAAGATTTCCATCACAGGCATCTGAAGAATATTTAGCATACTTATCTATGCATAACTGTTCTTGAGATTTTAAGTCCTGCAAAAAATTAGTTTCCTTTTGTGTTAATGTCATAAAAATCACCTCTTATTTATTGTTTGAAAATAAAAGGTGATTTATTCAAGACTTTTAATTTTTATTATACATAATTAGTAAATAAATTATATCTAAATTATTCCTTTTCTCTTAATACAATCGTTAAAACTCAGTCTAATATATCAGCCTCACGGCACTATATAATACTGCCTAAATTTTTAGAGTGTCTTTTTATTGTTATATGTTTTTAAAACACTATTTTATTTTCGAATCTTTCCACACGCAATTTTATTTCCTGAGTTGCCTGAAGGCTGTGTTGTAAAATCGTCAGGCTTATCATGAATGATTATAGTCCTTCCAACTACTTCTTTTACAGTAAACCTATTTGTTAAAAACGCACTAAATGCAGTGCCATCGTTACCAAACAAGGGTGGCAAATCTCCCGCATGATAAGGATGAGGGCAATTATTAGGATTATAATGCTTCATCGCATTTGCAAAATCATCTAACATATCTCCCGTGCAAGACTCGCCCTCATGTATATGAAATGCAAACACAGGGTTTGCACATTTCTCTATTGGAGATGGCAACCCCAATATATCGGCGACCACAAGAACTCCTTGATTTGTCTGATAAAACATTACCTTACCGTTTATATTTGAATATGCTTTGCTACCTTTTATAATTGATATGGCATCTGGTTTGTCACGCATTAATCTATTAAATGGTTTTAAGTTTTTTGATGTGATAATTAACACATAATACCTCCTATATAATTTATCATTATATTATATGGTTATTAAGAAGGCTGTGTTAAAATTGTGCATAATATTATTTTATAATTTGACATATTAAAAAGTCTGCATATAAAAACACTGCAGACTTTTTAGTATATTAATATCATTTTTATTATTGCGTTACCGTTGGAAGACTACTTAAATTATTACCTTCGGACTGGTCAGGCAAAGACTTTAAATATTCTAATCCATTTCTTTTTGAAACTCCAACACCTTGAATTTCACCTTGCCTTGCAAGATTAATGCCCTCTTGTTTTGTAATAATTCTGTTGTCTGAAAGTTTGTACCCAGTAATGCGTCCTCTACCTTTTACAACCCCAACAATTTGCTTTGCGTTTACATTTGGTGTCGGTATTTCGCTCAGGGCATTCATAGGTAAAGATGATTTCATATTATTATCCATTTTTAATAACTCCTTAATTTATATTTTACACTTATCTAAAAATTTTTGTATATTTGCTTTTTCCTCAGCTATATTAGAGTTACCTCTACCGAGTCTATCACAAAGCCCAAGAAGAGCAACTTCGTTTATATCTGTGTTTAGTTTCATACCTTTAAGGTCTGCAAAAGGAAGATTATTTGCTACAAAAAGAATGTGCATATGATACCTAATTAGCCATGATACTTCACTCATAAAAACTTCGTCCTGTGTGAATTTTGATAAAAACTCTTTTGATAGCCTTGCCCCTACTTTATCATGGTCATATGATGTTATCTTACCCTTTTTGTTCTTTGAAGTAATAGGCTTTCCAATGTCATGCAATAACGCTGCCCACATAAAAACAGGTTGATTTTTACTTTGGTTTTTCACCTTTGCTGCCTCGTCAATTACAAGCATTGTGTGATTCCACACATCTCCTTCTGGATGATACTTTGGTGACTGTTTAGTATTTTTAATGTTTTTAAGCATATCAAACGGATAGATCGAAAAAGCTGGCATCTCATATATTTCATTCAAGTATATTGATGGTTTTTCATGTTCAAACAACTGACTACTTATATTGTCATAAAGAATTTGAGCTGTCATTTTTCATTATTATTCTTTTTAAAATCAATACCAAAAACAGCTCTTGCACTCTCTGCACTTGGGTCATGTTTGATATTTTTTGAATGAAATTTTCCATCTTGTTTTTTATTGTTTTTTGTGTTTTTCTTTTTATTATCAATACTCATGCCAAACTCCTTGTTTTTTTATTCTTTATTATATTATTTCTTAATTTTATATGTTTATTCTATTTATTTTTTTCTACAAATAAGCATATAAAAACTGCCAAGCATATTTATCTTGGCAGCTTTTTCTTACTCAAACAATTCTTTAATATTGTCTGTGAACCAATTAAAATTATTAATAACAGGTGAAAACACTGGTTTAAATATCTTTATAATATCTTTTGACTTTTGCAATATATCGCTAGGAACCTCTATACTATTATCACCTGCAGAAATCCCAATTTTCTCGCTGTTTGTGTTATAAATTTGCACCGTTTCATACTCTTCACCAAAGCTTAATTTTCTTGTATTATTCTCTGCCGTTATTATTCCAACCAACAAAATGACAGCACATATACAAGCAGTAGCTAAAATAGAATAGATGCGTAATATCCTTTTCATTTTATCATCCTTTATTTTGAAACATAATCATTCATAAGTGCTGCTAGGGAATTGCCAATCAAGCCGCCCGAATACACTGCCTCCTCAAGAGTATTTGCATCACTTCCAACTTCGAGTAACACTCCGCAATGTGATGTGTCCATATTATACTTTCTTGGAGCAAAAAACACAGGACGCATAAGTCCAGGGTATAAATCCTCTGCTTTTTTTTGAAGTTGAAGAGCAAAAACAAGGTTTTGCTGCCAATCTGGAAACTCTGTAACCTTACCATCCTGACATCCTGTTATTATCATTATCTGTGCTGCTTTTTTGCCGTTTATAGTTGTTACGGGCTTTACCTTTGTTCCATCTGATTGTTGTATGCCATCACGATGAACATCAATTATAACTTTTAAACTTGGATACTTACTTTTATACTCATCTACAGATACACGAGAATGGGCATAAGAACCATTGTATGATAGGTCGTGAATTTGCGTATCATGCAAAACTACAAAACCTGCTGCTTCTAGCCTTTGCTGGATTGCAACTCCAACTCTAACCACACTTGTGCTTGGATCTTTACTTCTTGTTGGAAAGTCTGTAGAATACCAACCTCTATCTAAAATCTCATATGCTTCTGTAGTATGCGTATGAAAAATCAAAACTGTGGGCTGAGATTTATCAATTATATTTAAATCTGCTTCTTTTTCAAGTGTCTTTTGAATATTTACTGTTTTTGTATCCGTAACATTTCTTACACATACATTTTTATATATACTCGTTGAACTTCCTTGTCCATATGTCTTTTCGGAAATTGACCCAGAATTTTTTGCATTTGCCTGATTCAGCTTTGCCTGCTCCATAATAGTTATTATATCAACAGGGGTGTCACTTTCATTATACGAAGTTTCCTGTGCAACTGACTGTGTAGCCTTTTCCCCTTGCGTAGTTTGTTCCCTATTTGTTCCCGTTTGATTAACCACAGGCTCAACACAGGTCTGTGACTCCCCTGTTATTCCTGATTTAATCATATTTATCGAGCCTTCTGGCATAGATGAACCTGCAAAAGCAAGTGCTATATTGCCATATTTTTCTGAAATTGGCTTTGCAAAAAGTGTTGACATAATAATTATGCACAGTGGAAGTGATATTGCCACTGCACGCCTTAATTTTAAGTTACCGTTTCTCGATTTTTTCACAGCATTATCCCCCGTGGCTCACTTTGTCGGCGACTTATTCTCGTTGTATGTGCCTTATTAGAGGGTATGCTATAAATTGCAAATTTATGAGGTCATTGACATTATATCTTCTAATGAAAGTGTAGGTTGAAGTGCACTATTTATTGCAAGTGCTAAAAGCTTTGCCGCTCTTTCTATCATCAAATCTATTTCTCTTGGTGTTACAATCATATAAGCACCCTCACCTTCAAGTTTTATCGAAACCTCTTTTTCATTCTCTTCTCCACCCATTAAATCGTAAGCAAGCGTTGCAGCGTCAACAACAGTGGGAACTCCAACTGCTATCACAGGAACACCCATCGTTTGATAATTTATCTGTGTTCTTGCATTGCCTACTCCCGAGCCTGGTGTCACACCTGTATCAGATATCTGCACTGTGCACCCAAGCCTTGAAAGCCTTCTGGATGCCAAAGCATCAATAGTAATTACCGCAGCTGGTTTAACACTATTTGAAATTCCCATTATTATTTCGCCTGTTTCTATACCCGTTTGCCCAAGTACTCCTGGTGCTACTGCTGCAACCATTCGTAAATCTTCAAGACCAACTGATTTTGCAAGCTCTTTGCCTATATGCCTTGTTGCAATGATCTTGTCTACTGTTCGTGGTCCAAGTGCATCTGGCGTTATATTGTCATTTCCAAGCCCTGCAACCAAAATTATACCCTCTTTTGGCAACAAATTTACAAGTTCATCTTTAATGGCTGTAAGACGATCATCCAAAATTTCTCCATCTTTTGAAAAATTAGGTACTTCCACTGTTATATAGCTTCCTTTGGGCTTTCCAATTATTTGTTCTCCCTTTTCATTTAGCACTTCTATTATAGTTGTTTTTGCCCTATTATTTTGTTTTTCGGTGTATTTTACACCCTCTATTTCTCCTTCTCCATATTCTTCTCTGCATTCAATTGCAAGGTCAGTTCTAAAGTTCATTTTCATTCCCCTTTTCTATTGTTTATTATTAGATTATTATGTTAAAAATAAAATGTGGAAACACAAAAAAATATATTGCAATTTGTGGTAAATGGTGATATCATATATTCCTGTACAGTTGCTAAAGGAGGTGTGACAATGCCTAACATTAAATCAGCTAAGAAACGTGTTCTAATTAATCAGTCAAAGGCACAGCGTAATAAGTCAAGAAATTCTGCTCTTAAAACAGCTATCAAGAAGGCTAATGCCGCCATTGAGTCTGGTGCTGAAAACAGAGATGAGCTTGTAAAAATCGCTATAAAGATGATTGACCAAGCTGCTGCTAAAGGGCTTCTTCATAAGAATAATGCCGCTAACAAAAAGTCTGCTCTTGCTTTAAAGTGCAAATAATGCTTTTTGTGATTTTAGCAAAATGATAAAGCGACGCTTTTGCGTCGTTTTTTATTTTCTTTTCAAGGAATATATTGACTTTTTATTTGTATAAGATATAATAATTATATAGTAATGTTTTTCTACGAGTTTTTTAATTTTATTTTTTAATTTTAAGGAGTGTTTTTTATGGATTTCAAAAAGGTTATGAAGATTTTGTCTATTGTTTTGTCAATTGCTGCTGCTGTAGGAGTTGTCTATGTTTTTGTTCAAAGATATCTTAACAACAGAAGTATCGAAGCTGACAACAAACTTCAATACGCTTCATTTGGCAGCGAAAATGATGAGTTTATCTCTGAAGAGAAGCTCGCATAAGTTTAACACTAACATATTTAAAGCACTTCGCTTTTGCGGAGTGCTTTATTTTGGTTTTATTTAGCATGTGGTTTTGTTAAAACTGATGCAATCAGCCCACTTAAAATAGCTGCCATTATGCCTGCCGAACCTGCACATAATGGGCCTGTAATTACTCCGAGTAGCCCCTTTTCTTTTATTGCTTTTTTTGTGCCCTCAGCCAATGCGTAACCAAAACCTGAAAGTGGAACGGTCGCACCCGCTCCCGCCCATTCAACCAATGGCTTATATACTCCTATTGCTCCAAGAACAACGCCCATTGTTACAAATCCCACCAATATTTTTGCGGGTGTTAAAGTTGTATAATCAATAAGTAACTGACCTATAACACAAATTGCACCACCAACTACAAAAGCTTTTATGAACATAAAATAATCCATCGTTTTACCTCGTTAAGATTTAATTTGTATTTTCTCTTTAACCGTAAAGCTAATAATTTGTACTGCAAATACAAGTACAACAGCTATAAATATAATTTTTCTAACAACTGACAAAATATTTATGGCTCTACCTGCAAATGATATCATTTTTAAATTCTTTAATAAAATTTGAAGCATTTTTCACCCTCCTGAAGTTAAAAGTACTGCATGTGAAATTGAAGGAATACTTTCTCCCTGTAGTGACGATGTTGGCGACATAAGTGCTCCAGTTCCCACAAAAAGAACTCTATTTAGGCTTTTTTGAGCTAATCTATTTATGATATATGAACACACAACAGCCCCACTACATCCACACCCAGAACCACCAGAGTTTACATCCTGTGCTTCACAGTCAAATATCATAACTCCGCAGTCTGCATGAACTTCACTAATATCTATCCCTTTTTCTATTTTTAAAAGTTCTATCAAAAGGGTTGAGCCAACTCTACCAAGGTCACCCGTCAGAATCATATCATAATCCTGTGGAATTGTACCTGTGTCTGTCAGAAATGATGCAATGGTTTCTGCCGCTGATGGTGCCATTGCAGCACCCATATTATTTGAATCTTTTATACCTTTGTCCTGAATTCTGCCGATTTGTACTGCCTCTATCGTTACACCCTGCCCACCCTTTTGAACAACTGCTGCACCTGCACCTGTTGCTGTACAC
>RZYX01000257.1 GCA_009930155.1 Clostridia bacterium
AGTAGGTCTTGCAGGGGGAAGTGAAACTGGTCTTACTCTTGGCGTTATGATTATTGCAGCTGGTTTATCATCAGTATTAAGTAACACTGGTACAACTGCGGTATTATTACCAGTTTGTATTGGTATTGCAAATGCTGCTGGCTGGAACAGAGGAAAAATTTTGATGCCTCTTGCATTAGCTGCAGGTCTTGGTGGTACATTATCATTAGTTGGTACACCTCCAAACCTTGCTGTTAACGGTGTTTTAGGAACAGCTGGATTAAGACAGTTTGGTTTCTTTGAGTTTGCCTTAGCTGGTGGACCATTAACTATCGCAGGTTTTATATACCTTTTAACAATTGGTAGAAAATTGATTCCTGACAGAAAAGTTGAAGATGATGGTGAAACAACAGCTTCAAAAGAAGAAAAAGTTTACGACAAAAAGAAACAGATTATTTCTGTTGCTATATTAGTAGTTGTTATAATTGTAATGGCATTTGGTAAAAAATTACCAGGTTTCTTGAATATGAACTTAGCTATTGCAGCTCTTGCAGGTGCTTTAATTACAGTACTATTCAAAATTGTTCCAGAAAAACAAGCTTACAGAGCTATTGACTGGACAACAATCTTCTTATTTGCTGGTATGCTTCCATTAGCAGACGCTATGAACAAAACTGGTGCAGGTAAATTGATTGCGGATCTTGTTGTAGGTTTAATGGGAGACAGCCCAAGCACATTTGTAATTATGTCAGCTATGTTCTGGTTAACAGCAATTTTAACTCAGTTCATGTCAAATACAGCAAGTACAACATTACTTGCTCCAATTTGTTTAGCGATTGCTAATAATATTGGTGTAAGTCCACACGCTATCCTTATGGTAGTAGCAATGGCAGCATCTTGCGCATTTGCAACTCCAGTAGGAACTCCTCCAAATACATTGGTATTAGGACCTGGTGGATTCAAATTTAACGACTATATTAAAGTTGGTGTACCTCTGTTAGTAGTGTCTTATGCAGTATTAATGGTTGTAGCTCCAATCTTCTGGCCTCTATAAGATAAACAGAAATGTAAAAATTAGCCCTCTCATTTGAGAGGGTTTTTTTTTGTTTTTATGAGATAAATAAAGAAAACCAATAAAAAAAAGTTTTCATCTCCAAAGCCCTTTTAAATTAAGGGCTGGAGGCATCTAAAGAGAAAATTAGACCCACATATGTATCAAAAAAATATTGACAATTTAATTTAAGGGGGGTACCCTAAAAAGGAAGTTTGTAAATTTGATGTAAATAAGAATAAAAATATACATATTTATAGCGAAGAAAAACAGGACTAAAGTATCATTTTTGACCCAAGATTTCTGGTCAAAATCCAATTATGACCAGATGTTTTTAAGGCTATAGAGGGGGTGGGTTATCAAAATAGTCTGAAAATATAATATAATAGGAGGAAACAAAAAATGAAAAAAACATTAGCACTTATTCTTTTAATCACATTTGTACTTAGTTTTGGTTCATTAGCTTTCGCTCAAACAGCAGATGCAACTGCTCCTGCTGCAACTGAGGAAAAGACTGCCGATGAAATTGCTGCAGAAAAAGCAGCAGCAGAAGCAGCAGCAATTAAAAAAGCAAAGGATATTAGGAACACTCTTATTATTCTTGCTTTTGCAGCATTCTTCTTTGTAACTGAACTTATTCCATTAGCAGTAACAGCTATGTTTGTTCCAGTATTATTAGTTTGGACTGGAGTTTTAACAACAGCCCAAGGACTTTCCGGATTATCGAATACAAACGTAATGCTTTTTGCAGGTATGTTCGTTGTTGGTGCCGGATTGTTTGAAACTGGTGTTGCTAAAGCGATTGGTGACAAAGTAGTAGGTCTTGCAGGGGGAAGTGAAACTGGTCTTACTCTTGGCGTTATGATTATTGCAGCTGGTTTATCATCAGTATTAAGTAACACTGGTACAACTGC
>RZYX01000014.1 GCA_009930155.1 Clostridia bacterium
TGCGGTTGGCGAATCTTTCAATGTGCCTTAAGGCACCCGCCAGTAATATGCCCTTCTAGGGCTTGTGCATACCACCAGTTCAACTGGTGGTTTTGATTTGTTTTTTTTACTTCACTTTTTTGCCATGAAAATATTATTGAAAAAATGCTTAATCAGGGGCAAACTAATGTTGTATAAGATACCAACTTATGGTACAATTGTGTTTAATAATATCTATATATGCTATTTTTTATATAAATTGGGGGATTTTTGATGAACGAACAGAGAGATAGAGAAGACCTTATTGTAGGTCGAAATGCCATTTTGGAAGCGTTGCGTGCAGGAAGAGAGCTTGATACCCTTTTTGTTGCAAAAGGTGAACGAGTAGGTTCAATTAGCAAAATCATTGCAATATGTCGTGATACAGGTATTCCTATAAAAGAGGTTGACATAAAAAAGCTTGACTTTATGTGTGCCCATGAAACTCATCAAGGTATTGTAGCGTCTGCTGCGGTTCAAACTTATGCTACTGTTGATGAAATTTTTGAAAATGCAAATGAGCGTGGCGAAAAGCCTTTTATCATAATTTGTGACGAAATTGAAGACCCGCACAATCTTGGTGCAATAATTCGTAGTGCAGAATGTGCTGGAGCACACGGCGTAATTATTCCAAAACGCAGAAGTGCATCATTGAGTTTTGCTGTTTCAAAAACTTCAGCGGGTGCTATTGAATATATGCCAGTTGCAAGAGTTAGCAACCTTTCCGCAACGATTGATGACCTCAAAAAACGAGGCGTATGGATTTATGGTGCGGATATACAGGGCGATAATTGGTGCCAGACGGATTATACAGACGCTGTTGGGCTTGTTATTGGTTCAGAAGGCAACGGTCTTGGAAGGCTTGTTCGTGAAAAGTGCGATTTTATAGTTTCTTTGCCAATGAAGGGGCATATAGAATCTCTTAATGCTTCTGTTGCCGCAGGCATTGTTATGTTTGAGGTTACAAGGCAAAGAGAAGGGCTAAAATCCGTGTGAAAGGATGGTTCTAATGCAGAAGAATCAAGACGATAATTTGCTTTTGTCGGTAGATGAGTTGCTAAGTAGCTTGACTGCTGATCTTGAAGTTAAGAAAAAAGAAGATGTTGAATCTTCAAAAAAATGGTCAATGGATGAAATAGATGCCCTTCTTGGCATTGCTGATGATAAAAAAAGCAAACCAAAAGAGCAAGCAAAAGCAGTTGCAAGCGAACCTGCTTTTGCTCAAGAGGAATTAGTTCAAAAAGAAGAGCCAGACACTATCCTTAATGCAAAAACCGTGGAGATTCCAAGCGTTCAGGATGAGGAATCTGAAGATAATAATTTTGCATCTGATAAAACAAGAGTTTTTAATTCTGCTAAAGTAATCGAAAATGCTATTGCAGTGTTTGACAAGGAAGCACAAGATGGCGATATAGAAAGCTCTGAAACGGACTCGTTTTTTGAATCCATTGAGGCTAGTGAAAAAACAGAAAGAGATCTTGCGAAAACAAATATAGTTAGAATTGACAAGAATCTTGACAAAGGCTTTAGTACAATGGAGCTTGCAACGGAATATGTAAAACCGGAAAAAGCCGTTAGCGAGAAAACTTTGTCGGATGTTTTTCCTACTTATAATGAGGATATAAAACACAATATAAAAAGCAATAAGGTTGAAAGAGATTTTGCGGGAATGGAGAATGATAAGTACAGGGAAAGATTTATAAATCGTCCTGTTCAAAATCTTGAAAAAACCGCTGATTATGAAAGACTGCATCTTAATGCTGCACAGCAAAAGGTTGAACGACCTGGAATAATCGTTAAGAAAAAAGGTTTTTCAAATACAGCAGATTTAGAACCTATTCCAACTATTATTTCAGCTGACGATGAACTAAAAAATGTTGCTGCTGATGAACTTGCAAAAGAGGCAAAGAACCCTACTTCGGCGAAAGATTCAAAAAAAGACGAGCATGAGATTGCAGGTCAAATCAAGCTTTCTGGATTTGAGGAGCAAGAAGAAATAGAAAAAATCGACGAGGAATTTGCAGAGAATAGTCTTAAAAAAGTTCGCAAAGAGAAGCTCAAGCACTTTAAGCTTAACGCTGACCTTGATGACTTTTCAGAGTCGGAAACCGACGAAGACTTTTTGTCAGATGAAGAGACAGAAGAGACATCTTCTATCAAGTCTAGCATTTCTTCTTTTTCGTCTGATTACATAGAAGATGAGTATGAAAAGCCAGAAGATAAGAGTAGAATTTTAAAACAGCTTTCAAGAGCCACAAAATTCTCTTTTGCATTTTTTTGCATAGAGGTTGTCATACTAATTGCATCAATTGTTATTAGCGTTATTGTTCGCAACGCTGGCGGAAATGTTAGCGTTATTGGTGGCAATGTTGTTGGGCATTTACTTATAAATCTTCTTTTGCTTTTATTATCTTGTATTTTTGGTTTAAGCACATTTGTTAAGGGCATTTCAGGACTTATATCTTTTAAGCTTAATGAAGCCACAGGCACAGTTATTGTTTTTCTTATGTGTGTTATACAGTGCTTTGTACTTATCTTCACAGCAAAAAATGCAGCTTTTGCATCTGTAATTTATGCACCTGTCGCATGTTTTGCATTTACCGTTAGTGTGTTGTCTAGATTTATTGTGCTGAAGCGTGCTCTTGGTAACTTTGAATTTTGCACAGGTGGAACAGCACTTCATAGCACAGAAAAGATAACTAATGATGTTGATGCATTTGAAATTGGAAGAGGACTTCTTCTTGGTGAGCCAGACCTTCGTTATAGCTCACGCATTAAGTTCCTATCAAACTTCTGCCAAAATTCTTTTTCTACCGACCCAGCAGATGCACTTTGTTCAAAGCTTGTTCCTGCCGTTATCGGTGCATCACTAATTATTGCTATTATTACTGGATTTGTTTCAAAAAGTGTTCTTGATGCGTTTTTATCTTTTGTTGCTATTTGTTCTATTGGCATTCCTGCGTTTTCTATGTTTGCCTCAAACCTTCCGCTTTTGATTACAAATAAAAAGCTTAATTCACAAGGTGGAGCAATTTTAGGACACAAAGCTATATTAGATTGTGTAGGAACAAACGCAATCGTTGTTGATAGTTCGGAGTTGTTTAAAAAAGGCAGATGTGGTATCGATGGAATAAAAACATTTCATTCAATGCGTATTGACGAGGCAATTCTTGACGCTGCCGCACTTGTTATTGAATCTGGTGGCCCGCTTGTTGATATTTTTGATGGGGTTATTCTTGGCAGACGAGAGATTTTGCCGCCTGTTGAATCCCTTGCGTATGAGGACAGATTAGGTCTTTCTGCTTGGATTCACGGAAGACGAATTTTGCTTGGCAGCCGTGACCTTTTGATAAATCATAATGTTGAAGTCCCTGATATAGAGGTTGAAACCAAATATATCAAAAGAGGCAAAAAGGTTATGTATCTGTCTGTTGCGGGCAAAGTTGGTGCTATGTTTGTTATAAGCTATTATGCAAATGATGCAATCGGTAGCACGCTGCGAAAAATTGAGGAAACAGGGTTAACAATTCTTGTTCGTACTTGTGACTACAATATAACAGAGGAACTGCTTTGCGAATACTTCAAGTTACCTCTTAGTGCTGTTAAGATAATTAGCCCAAATTCAGGCGATATTTTTAATAAGTATAGAAAAACCACTTTAGAAAACTCATCTTCAGGTTTGTTCCACAATGGAACAGAAGAGTCTTTTTTAACTTCGGTTGTACAGGCAATAAGGCTAAACAAGCTTATTTCAATCAACTGTGTGGTTCAGATTATTTATTCATCTATAGCTGTTGCAGTTTTTGCTTTGCTTTCTTTCCTTGCGGGACTTTCAAGCATTAGTGCAGTACAGATTATTATATTCCAGTTCTTTTGGACCTTTCTTGCATCAATTATTTCAGTTTTTAAAAAATCATAATGTAGTTTTATTGATGACTGCTTTAAAAGAAAAAACCTCTACAGTTAAATAAAGCTGTAGAGGTTTTGTTTTATTTTAAAGTTGCTCGCTTTTGTATATAGCAAAAGCAAATAGGCAGATGTATTATTTATTTTTTACACACCTTTATGATTTCGCCAACGAAGGCGTAGTGAAAGTCGTTGTCTTTATAAAAGTTGCTAATTGATTCATCTAAAAAATCTTCTGGTCTCATCTCGGTTTTTGCTATTTTTTTGCATACAATAAAAAAGCTTGATTGTTCAACAGCTGTTGTTCCATGGGTATAATGAGGAGAAAGTTTTGCAAGCTCAAACTTGTCACAATCTTCTCCAGAACGAGCACCGCAAATATTAAGGGCCTCTCTGTAATTTTCATCAAGGAAGTTGATGGTGAAAAAGTCATAGTTATCTATAAAATCAAAGGTATGTCTTTGTGGTCTAATAAAAATAGTTGCAACATCTTTGTTCCAAAGTCTTCCCAGAGTTCCCCAGCTAACCGTCATTATGTTGTGAGCGTTTTCATCTCCCGCACCAATAAGTGCCCACCTATCTCCAAAGAGTTCAGTAGAAGATTCACTTATATCCTTTATGTTGATGTCTTTAAAGCTCATTAAAAAGCTCCCCTTTCAAATTTTTATATTATATATTTAAGTATACTATATAATATTACCACATTAGGTGTTAAATATTAAACTTTATATTTGAATTATTTTCTATACCATGTATAATAATTTTATTACAATATGGTGTATGGGTTGTTTTTGTAGATTGTTTAAAATTAAGACTTAATTTAGAATAAAAAAACTGTTTTATGCACAAAACCGCAACAATATACACTTTATATGAATCTTTATGCATAGATAACTTGACTTATTGAGTAAAAGGTGTATAATATCTTCATATTTTGAATATTTTATTATTATCAGGAGGCAATTATAATGTCAGATATTAAAAAGGTAGTTTTAGCTTATTCGGGCGGGCTTGACACATCTATTATTATTCATTGGCTTAAAGAGAATTATAACAATTGTGAAGTTATCGCTGTTTCTGGAGATGTTGGACAGGGTACAGAGCTTGATGGACTAGAGGAAAAAGCTCTTAAAACAGGGGCTTCAAAATTGTATATAGAGGATTTGAACAAAGAGTTTGTTGAGGATTTTATCTTTCCAACACTCAAGGCGGGTGCAGTTTATGAGGGCGAATATCTTTTGGGCACTTCTTTTGCTCGCCCAATAATTGCAAAGAGAATTGTTGAAATTGCTCTTGCAGAGGGCGCTGACGCAATTTGTCACGGTTGCACAGGAAAAGGTAATGACCAAGTGCGTTTTGAGCTTGCAATCAAAGCTTTTGCACCAAACATGAAAATAATCGCACCTTGGAGAACTTGGGAACTTAAATCTCGTGAGGACGAAATAGAATATGCAGAGGCACGCAATATACCTCTTAAAATCAACAGAGAAACAAACTATTCAAAGGACAAAAATCTTTGGCATCTCTCTCATGAAGGCCTTGACCTTGAGGACCCTGCAAATGAGCCACAGTACAATAAACCTGGATTTTTAGAGCTTGGCGTTTCTCCTGAAATGGCTCCAGACTCTCCAACATATATAACAATCTCTTTTGAAAAGGGCATTCCTGTTGCTCTTAATGGAGAAAAACTTGGGGCAGTTGAAATGGTAACTGCACTTAATAAAATCGGTGGAGAAAACGGCGTAGGTCTTGTTGACCTTGTTGAAAACCGTTTGGTTGGAATGAAATCAAGGGGTGTTTATGAAACTCCTGGCGGTGTAATTCTTTACAGAGCACACGCTGTCCTTGAAACCCTTACTCTTGACAGAGATACACATCATTATAAAGAGCTTGTTGCAAACCGTTATGCAGAGCTTGTTTATTTTGGACAGTGGTTCACTCCTCTTCGTGAGTCTCTTGCAGCATTTGTTGACAAAACACAGGAAACAGTTACAGGCGATGTAAAACTTAAGCTTTATAAGGGCAATATCATCAACGCTGGAGTAACTTCACCATACTCACTTTACAGTGAAGAGTTTGCAACTTTTGACGCAGATGAAGTTTACAACCAAAATGATTCAGCAGGATTTATCAATCTTTTTGGTCTTCCAATTAAAGTTAAGGCTCTTCTTGATGAAGCTCGCAAATAATAAAAACGCTTATTTAACGAGTAGCATTGTTTATTGTTACTCGTTAAAAGATATACACCAAAACATCTATGTATTTTAATTTATTAGTTATGCAGTGTATTGGATTACACCCTACCATTTAGGGCAAAAATAAATAATAGGCAATTATCGAGGTGCTTTTATAATGAAACTTTGGGCTGGTCGCTTTTCCAAGGAAATAGATAAAAAGACAAATGACTTTAATTCTTCCATATCGTTTGACAGCCGTATGTTTGAACAGGATATAAAGGGTAGCATGGCTCATGCTGCTATGCTTGGTACTCAAAAAATAATATCAAAAGAGGATATGGACAAAATCCTTGACGGACTGCAAAACATTTTGACAGACATCAAAAGTGGTGAGTTGCAGATTGATATGAGTGCGGAGGATATCCACACCTTTATTGAGGGTGAGCTTACCTCTCGAATTGGTGATGCAGGTAAAAGATTGCACACTTCACGCAGTAGAAATGACCAAGTTGCACTAGATATTAGATTAACATTGCGTGATGAATGTGACGCAGTTCTTGCTCAGCTCAAGGAGCTAAACAAGGTCCTTTGCACTGCTGCTATCGAGTATTCAACAACAGTTATGCCAGGATACACTCATTTGCAAAGGGCGCAGCCAATTGTTTTTGGCCACCACCTTTTAGCATATGCAGAAATGTTTCTTCGTGACACTAGCAGAGTTGAAGATGCAAAATCAAGAATGAACTTTTGCCCTCTCGGAAGCGGTGCTCTTGCAGGAACAACCTATCCGATAGACAGATATATGACAGCAGAAACTTTGGGGTTTGACGGCATATGTCAAAACTCTCTTGACGGAGTTTCTGACAGGGATTTTTGCATTGAACTCGCAAGTGCTCTCTCGTTAGTTATGGTTCACCTTTCACGCTTTTGTGAAGAGATTATTATGTGGTGCTCTTGGGAGTTCAAATTTATTGAACTTGATGATGCCTTTTCAACTGGTTCAAGCATAATGCCACAGAAGAAAAACCCCGACATTGCAGAGCTTGTTCGTGGCAAATCAGGCAGAGTGTTTGGCGACCTTTTAGGACTACTGACTGTTATGAAGGGCATACCACTTGCATACAACAAAGATATGCAGGAGGATAAAGAGGCAATATTTGACGCCTTTGATACCGTTAAAATGTGCCTTACAGCATTCACACCAATGATTGAAACAATGAAAGTTTTACCAGAGAATATGCGTAAGGCGGCAGCGGGCGGATTTATTAACGCAACAGATTGTGCCGATTTTCTTGTGTCAAAAGGTTTGGCTTTCAGAGATGCATATAAAGCAACGGGTGAGCTTGTAGCTGTTTGTATAAACAAGGGTGTTACGCTTGAAGCTTTGCCTATTGAGGAATATAAAAATGTTTGTGATTTGTTTGATGACGGCGTTTTTGAAGCAATTTCACTTGAAAAGTGTGTGTCTGACAGAACTTGTGCAGGAGCTCCTTCTCCAAAGAATGTTGTTGCACAGGCAAACAGGATTTTGGAGTTGTTGAAATAATGATTAAAGTTGGAATAATTGGTGCTACAGGATACGCTGGCGTAGAACTGTGCAGAATAATATTAAATCATCCCGAGGCAACCCTTGCCGCTGTTGGTTCTGTTAGCTTTGAGGGCAAAAAAATAAGCGAGGTTTATCCAGCACTTAATGGTGTTTGTGACCTTGTTTGTGAAGATTCTGATGCAGTTATTGAAAAAAGCGATGTTGTTTTTGCTTGTGTTATGCATGGGCTTTCGCAAGAGTTCGCAAAAAAATGTGCCGATAAGGACATTGCTTTTATAGATCTTGGTGCAGACTTTAGGCTTGAAAGTGAAGAGGATTATAAGCAGTGGTATGGCAAGGAGTTTACAAACCTTGATTTGCATAAGCAGGCTGTTTATGGTTTGCCTGAGCTTTTTAGAGATCAAATAAAAGGCAAAAAAATTATCGCAAACCCAGGGTGCTATCCAACCAGCATTGCACTTGGTTTAGCTCCAGCACTTAGGGCTGGGATTATTAAAACACAAGGGTTGGTTATTGACTCAAAATCGGGAGCATCTGGTGCAGGAAGAGGTCTTTCAGAAACCTCTCATTACCCTAGCTGTAACGAGGCTTTTTCGCCATATAAGATTGCAGCTCATAGGCACACGCCAGAGATAGAGCAAACTCTTTCAAAGGTTTCGGGAGAGGACATTACAGTTTTGTTTGTTCCTCATCTTTTGCCTGTTAATCGTGGAATTATTTCCACAATATATGCAAAGATTCAAGATGGAGTAACAAATCAAGCTATAAGAGCACTTTATGAAAATGTATATAGCACTGAAAAGTTTGTGCGTGTTTTAAAAGACGGTTGTGTCGCAAATCTGCGTGATGTTAAATGCAGTAACTTTTGTGATATATCACTGCATATAGATGAAAGAACAAATACGCTTGTGGTTGTTTCCGCAATTGACAATATGGTAAAAGGTGCGGCGGGGCAAGCGGTTCAAAATATGAATATTATTTTTGACCTGCCTGAGGATACAGGGCTTTGCCTTATACCAACATCATTTTAAAGGGGTGTTTTTATGAAAATCAGCAAATCTCATATCGTTGGAATAATTCTTTTGGTTGCTTTGTTTTGCTTTGCAATGACTGGCTGCATTCCAAGTGAAGTGCCAAGTGTAAACACAGCTGGACTTTTGTCGGGGATTTGGCACGGCTGGATTGCTCCGTTTTCTCTTATAGCTTCTATTTTTACAGATGCAAGAATTTATGAAACAAACAACACAGGTTTTACTTATGACCTTGGATTTTATATGGCAATCATAAGTGGATTTGGTGGGCTTACACTGTCAAGGAAGAAGCGGAATAAGGACTGATAAAACCAAAACTCAAAAGGAGATTATATGAGTAATTTTAATTTTATAGATGGGGGCGTTTGTGCTCCACAAGGGTTTGTTGCAAACGGAATTCATTGTGGAATTCGTAAGAATAAGTCCGCTCTCGACCTTGCACTTATATATTCAGAAAAGGAGTGCGACACTGCCGCAGTATACACTCAAAACTTGGTTTATGGCGCACCAATAACTGTTACTAGAAATAATATTCAAAACGGAAAGGCGAAAGCCATTATCTGTAACAGTGGAATTGCAAACACTTGTAATGCAGACGGAGTAGAAAAAGCACAAGGCATGTGTGATATTGCAGCTATGCAGCTTGGGATTGATGCGAGCGATGTTGTTGTTGCGTCAACGGGAGTTATTGGAATGCCTCTTAATCTTGAGCCTGTTAAAAATGGCATTGGCGAACTTGCAAGCGGGCTTTCTTTTGACGGCTCAGATAAAGCTGCTCGTGCTATTATGACAACGGATACTAAAAAGAAAGAGGTTGCTGCCCAGTTTTATATTGGCGACAAGCTTTGCAAAATTGGTGCAATCTCAAAAGGCTCTGGCATGATTCATCCAAACATGGCAACAATGCTTGGGTTTATTACAACGGATGTGAGTATAACTTCCGAGGCTCTTTCAATTGCTCTTAAAGATGCAGTTGCGGATAGCTTTAATATGCTTAGCATTGATGGCGACACTTCCACAAACGATACGGTTTGCGTTATGGCAAACGGACTTGCAGAAAATTTGCGTTTAGTTTCTCGTGGTGAGTATTTTGATGTTTTTGCAGATGCTCTTAAACAGTGCTGTGTTTTCCTTGCAAGAGAGATGGCAAGAGATGGCGAAGGTGCAACCAAGCTTGTTGAGTGCACTGTAACAGGTGCAAAGGACGACACGAGTGCAAAAAAAGTTGCAAAGAGCGTCATTTGTTCCTCGCTTGTTAAAACTGCAATATTCGGTTCTGATGCAAACTGGGGTAGAATTTTGTGTGCGATAGGATACAGCGGTGCTGATGTTGATATTTCAAAGACGGATGTTTCTTTTGTGTCGGATGCAGGTAGAATTGATGTTTGTAAGAATGGCGCAGGCATTGAGTTTTCTGAAGAAATAGCAAAGCAGATTTTGCTGTGCGATGCGATTGAAATTGTAATAACATTAAACGATGGTGAGGGCAAGGCAACCTCTTTTGGTTGCGACCTTACTTATGACTATGTTAAGATAAATGGCGATTACAGAACTTGATTTAAAGAAACATATTTAAGGCAAAACGGAGGATGTTCTTATGAAAATTTCAGATGCCGATAGGGCAGAAATACTGGTTAAGGCGCTGCCATATATCCAGCAGTATAACAATAAAACTTTTGTTGTAAAATACGGTGGTAACGCAATGATAAGTGATGAGTTGCGAGATGCTGTAATTACTGACATTGTTCTTTTGTCACTTGTTGGAATAAATGTTGTTCTTGTTCACGGTGGTGGTCCAGAGATTTCTGAAATGCTTGAAAAAGTCGGAAAAGAAACCCGTTTTGTTGAAGGACTTCGCTACACAGATAAAGAAACAATGGAAATTGTGCAAATGGTTTTGTCGGGCAAGGTTAATAAAGGTCTTGTTCAGCTTATCGAATCTCATGGTGGCAAGGCTCTTGGGCTTTGTGGGCTTGACGGCGGAATGCTTAAAGCTAAGAAGAAAAAGGGCAAGGTTGACCTTGGCTTTGTTGGCGAGATTACAGATGTTGATGTATCTATTTTGAACGATGCTATTGAAAAGGGATACATACCCGTTGTTGCAACAATTGCAGGTGGAGAAGGGGATGATAAATCCTCATACAATATTAATGCAGACCTTGCGGCGGCAAAAATTGCGGCAAGCTTGCACGCAGAAAAGCTTTTGCTTATGACAGATGTTAGAGGACTTCTTAGAGATAAAGATGATGAAAATTCTCTTATATCTTGTATAAAAGTTAGCGAGGTTCCTGCACTTAAAAATCAAGGTGTTATAAGTGGAGGAATGATTCCAAAAATTGATTGCTGTGTTGAGGCTGTCCGCAGAGGTGTTAATCGCACTCATATTATAGATGGAAGAATCCCTCATTCTATCCTTATTGAAACACTTTCAAACGAGGGAATTGGAACAATGTTCGTTTAATATTTTAGCCTTTGGCTTTTAATCAGGTGATTTATAATGACTTTTGATGAGATAAAAAATACCGCAGACAAATATTTGATGCCTACATATGCACACTTTGACGCTGTATTAAAAAGTGGCAAAGTTGCAACTATAATGGATGCGCAAGGACGAGAGCTAATAGACTTTACTGCTGGAATTGGAGTTGTGTCTATTGGTGCTGGTGATGAAGCTTGGGCAAATGCCGTTGCAAATCAGGCAAAGGCTCTGGCGCACAGCTCTAATCTTTATTACAACGAGCCAAACGCAATGCTTGCAAAGGCGCTTTGTGAAAGAGCGGGATATGAGAAAGTGTTTTTTTGCAATTCTGGAGCAGAAGCAAATGAGTGTGCAATAAAACTTGCCCGTAAATATAGCTTTGATAAATACGGAGAAAACCGATTTAATATAATTAGCCTTGACAATTCGTTTCATGGCAGAACAATGGCAACGGTAACAGCAACGGGGCAAGATGATTTTCACAAATTCTTTTACCCTTTTAACGGTGGATTTAAACATGCGTCTGCAAGCGACCTTGATACATTAAAAGAACTAATATCTAGCAATGATGTTTGTGCTGTTATGATTGAACTTATACAAGGAGAAGGCGGAGTTTGCCCTCTTGATAAAGCTTATGTAAAGTCACTTGCACAAATATGCAAGGATAATGACATTTTGCTTGTTGTTGATGAGGTTCAAACGGGAGTTGGCAGAACTGGCAGCTTTTTTGCTTTTGAGCATTTTGGAATAAAACCGGACATTATAACCAGTGCAAAAGGGCTTGGCAACGGGCTTCCAATCGGTGCTTGTCTTTGCAAAGGTTTTCTTGGAAACACGCTAACTGCTGGCACGCATGGCACAACATTTGGTGGAAATCCTGTTATTTGTGCGGGTTCGCTAGAGGTGCTAAAAAGAATTGACAGCGACCTTTTAACCGAGGTTACAAAAAAAGGTGACTATATACGGGCAAAGCTTGCAGATGTTGAAGAGATTGAAGAAGTTCGTGGCCTTGGGTTAATGATTGGAATAAAGCTTAAAACAATGGACGCAAAAGATGTTGCAAAAATTTGTGTTGCAAACGGACTTTTGATTTTAACAGCAAAAACATTACTGCGTATGCTTCCTCCGCTTACTATAAGTTATGAGGAAATTGATAAAGGAATCGAAATTTTAAAATCGGCACTTACGCCAAAAGGAGAACAAATATGAAACATCTTTTGAAAATGCTAGACCTTTCTAAAGACGATATAATGGACATTTTGAATCTTGCAGATCAGCTTAAATATGAGCAAAAGAACGGTATCGAACACAAGGTCTTGGCAGGCAAAACACTTGGAATGATTTTTCAAAAGGCTTCAACTCGCACAAGAGTTTCTTTTGAAACGGGAATGTATCAGCTTGGTGGATATGCGTTGTTCCTCTCTTCAAACGACTTGCAAATCGGCAGAGGTGAGCCAGTGGAAGATACAGCACGAGTTTTGTCACGCTATCTTGACGGCATTATGATAAGAACCTTTGAGCAGTCAGAGGTTGAATCTCTTGCACAGTATGGCAGCATTCCGATTATAAACGGACTCACTGATTTTTCACATCCTTGCCAAGTGCTTGCAGATCTTATGACAATTCGTGAACACAAAGGTAAGCTTGAGGGACTTAAAATGTGCTATATTGGTGACGGTAACAATATGGCAAATTCACTTATAGTAGGTGGCTTAAAAACAGGCATGGCTGTTAGCATTGCTTGCCCAGAAGGATATGACCCAGACCAAAAGGTGCTTGATTTTGCAAATGATTTTGATTGCTTTACTCTTTGCCGCAATCCACTTGATGCAGCGAAAGATGCAGATGTTATTTTGACAGATGTTTGGGCATCTATGGGTCAAGAGGGCGAAGCAGAGCAAAGACGCAAGGCTTTTGAGGGAATATATCAGGTTAACGACAAGGTTTTGGGTGTTGCGAACAATGATTGCATGGTACTTCACTGCTTGCCTGCTCATAGGGGTGAGGAAATTACCGCAGAAGTTTTTGAAAATCACGCAAGCCAGATTTTTGATGAGGCGGAAAACAGACTTCATGCACAAAAAGCAGTTATGGTAACACTTATGAAAGATTAATAAAAGGGCAAAAGAGCATGTGGTTTTAACACAGGCTCTTTTTATCATTATAAAAACATTGAATTTTTGAATATTTATACAAATCATGACATACTGAATTTAACAAAATTCATAAATTATTGGGGGTCTTTAAATGGAGCTTAACAAAGCGAACATGAAAAAGCTTATGATACTAATTACTTTTTCTGTTTTATTACTTGCTTTGTTTCAACATTTTAGTGCAGTTAAAGAGGTACTTATGCTTATAATAGATGTGTTGATGCCGTTTGTTATAGGACTTTGCATTGCATTTATTGTAAATGTTCTTATGAACGGAATAGAAAACAAGCTTTTTTCGTCCTCTAAAAAAAAGAATAAACAGTTGAGGGATAAGATTAAACGGCCAGTTTCGCTTGTGCTTTCTTTTGCTATTATTGCAGGACTTGTTGCTTTTTTAATTTTACTTCTTATTCCAGAGGTCAAAAAAACATCTTTGATAGTTGCAAAAGATTTTCCCGATTATTTTAAAAGAATTCAGATTTGGCTTATGAGTATTATGGAACGATATAACCTTTCAACAGAAAGGCTATCGTCACTGGAAATCAACTGGGAGAAAACCCAAGAGTTTGTTACAAATATTGCAAAAGAAGGCGGTTCAACAGTATTTAACACTACCTTGGGTATTACAACATCAATCTTCAAATTCTTTTTTAACTTTTCTTTAGGCATTGTTTTTTCAATATATGTTTTAATTCAAAAGGAAAAGCTTGCCGAGCAGTCTAAAAAACTTTTATACGCTTATTTTAAAACTAATAAAGTGGATTCTTTTATTAGCGTTTGCTCGCTTTCACACAAAACTTTTTCAAGTTTTGTTTTTGGCCAGTGTGTAGAGGCTGTAATAATCGGCTCTTTATGTTTTATTGGTATGATTACTTTTAGCTTGCCATATGCACCACTTATTTCTGCACTTGTTGGCTTCACTGCCCTCATACCTGTTTTTGGTGCATTTATTGGAACAGGAGTTGGAGCATTTTTAATTTTAATGGTAGATCCAATGAAGGCGTTTTGGTTTATTATATTTATACTCGTTTTGCAACAGCTTGAAGGTAACTTGATTTACCCAAAGGTTGTTGGTAAATCCGTTGGTCTTTCTGGCATATGGGTTCTTGTTGCTGTAACAGTCGGCGGTAGTCTTTTTGGTGTTGTGGGTATGCTTTTAAGCGTTCCGCTGGCATCGATTGTTTATTCGCTACTTCGCACTTCCACTTATGCAAGGTTAAAAGAACGCAAAATTAAAATATAATTAAAAACAAAAGACCACTTTAAAAGTGGTCTTTTAATCTTTTTAAAAAACTATGGTTGAATTATTATGCTCAAAAGCAATGTTGTTTTAAAGAACAGCTAATAAGCATTAAAAATCAGTTCTGATTCCGCTAGGTTTGTTTGCCCAAATCGTAAGCCCTGTAAGTGAACTAAGTGAAATTAAAATAGCACTCAGCAAAATTATTATTTTCAAATTCATACAAACTCCCCCAGTTCTATTGTGCTGAAAAACCGCATAGAAAGTTACTTTTTACTACTATATATTATAACATTATTTTTGCTTTTTGTGATTCATATATTTTTTTATTTTTTTTGTAAAAACCTATTGCATTTTGTAAATGATGATGATATAATACATCTTGTCGCTTGAGAGTACAGTATGTATTCCACAGTTGGTGTTTATTACAATGAGGGTCCACCCGTTCCCATCCCGAACACGGTAGTTAAGCTCATTCGTGCCGAAAATACTTGGCGGGCAGCCGCCCGGGAAAATAGGTAGCGCCGACATTAGCGAAAGCAGTCGCCCAATAGGGTGGCTGTTTTTTTATCTAAAAAATGATTTATAGAGATGTTAAATATATGTCGTGTTTACTTCTAATAATTGTTAGTGTATAATATTTGTATGAATTGGAGGTCGTTTAAATGAAGCAAATTTTTAAAATTTCCTCTCTTTTAGTTGTTGTTTTGTTGCTGTTTTGTTCGTGTTCAAGTAGCGACAAGGCTGCTTTAATTGTTGGAGAGGGTCAAGTTTATGCAGATGTTTATGCTTATTTTCTTGACTATGTAATCATTAACGATAATGAAGATGAAAAAACGAGTGAAAAAGAGCTTAAAGAAAAGGCGAACGATCTTTGCCTCAATTATATAAAAATCAACACAAAGTATTCAGACATGAAGCTTTCTCTTAGTGCTGCTAAAAAAGCTCAGATAGCAAAAGAAGTTACAAATAATTGGGCGTTTTTTGGTAGCTACTATAAATCCATAGGTGTTTCTAAGCAAACGCTTACAAATATTGCAGAAAGCGATGCGTTTAAAGAAGATTTACTGCTTGCAATTTATGACACAAATGGGACAAACCCAATCGGCGAAGACTCTTTAAAAGAATATTTCAAGGAAAACTATATTTTCTTTAAAGCTATTAATGGATATTTAAAAACAACCGATGAAAAGGGCAACGAGGTTGCAAAAAGTGAAGAGCAAATTGCTGCAGTCACTGAAAACTTTAATTCTATGGCAAAAAGCATAACAAGTGAAAACACAATTGATGCTGTGAACCTTGCATATTTGCAGAGCATTGGGGATACTGGCACGGGCGAGCTTCCCATATCCGTTATAAACAAAACTAGCAAAACTTATCCAAGTGGATTTTTTGAGCAGGTTGTTTCAATGAGTGCAGGCGAAGTGAAGGTTGTATCGTTTGATGATTATATTTTTATAGTTCAGCGTTTTGATAATTTTGATGAGACGCAGGCTTTTTATACAAATTATCGCACTATATGCCTTAAGGAAATGGCAAATGCCGACTTTGAGAAAACTATTGACGGTTGGTTTAAAGATTCTAAGTCAGAGTCAATATCAAAAGTGCAAGACAAATGTTATGAGCAGATTATTAGTGTAAGAGAAAGTAACAAAAGTGAAAAATAATATTTTTATTAATATTTTTTAAAGACTTGCAACAATAAATTATTGATATAAAGCCACTTATACTGTCTTTATTGGCTTTATAATTTACTAAAGAGAAAAAAGAATGTTGTCGAATTTTTAAAAAGACTATTGACTATATCAATATATAGTTATATAATCACATTAGAAAGACTATATATTGTGTAACGGAGGCAAAATTGAAATGATTTCTCAAATAAGAAAAAGAAACGGGGATGTCGTTGACTTCCAATCTGAAAAGATTACTAGGGCCATTTACAAAGCAGCAAGCGCTGTGGGTGGAAATGACTGGGACAAGGCAAACGACCTCACCAATCAAATACTTGGAATGGCAGAAACTCGCTTTCCTGGGGATGTGGCAGATGTTGAAAAAGTTCAAGACCTTGTAGAAAAGGTTTTGATTGAAAACGGCCACGCAAAAACTGCAAAAGCTTATATTTTATACCGTGAAAAACGCCGTGGAGCAAGAGAGTCAAATGCGTTAATCGGAGCAACAATAGAAATGTTTTCAAATTATTTGGGTGATAATGACTGGCGTGTAAAAGAAAATGCCAATGCTCAAAAGTCAATCAATGGAATGAACAACTATATTAGGGAAACATTCACAAAGCAATATTGGCTTCATGAAATTTATCCTGACGAAATTCGCAATGCACATCAAGCAGGCGATATTCATTTGCATGACCTTGGATTTTTTGGTCCTTATTGTGCAGGTTGGGATCTAAAGCAACTTTTAGTAGATGGTTTTGGCGGAGTTCCTGGAAAAGTTGAATCCTCTCCTGCAAAGCATCTTCGTAGCTTTTTAGGTCAAGTTACTAACTCAACATTTACAACACAGGGCGAAACCGCAGGTGCTCAGGCATGGAGCAGTTTTGACACATATTGTGCTCCTTTTGTAAAGTATGACAATCTTGATTACACAACCGTAAAGCAAGTTTTGCAAGAGTTTATATTTAACCTTAATGTTCCTACTCGTGTAGGTTTCCAGTGCCCATTCTCTAACCTTACCTTTGATATTATTGCACCACGCACACTCAAAGATCAAGCAGTTATCATAGGTGGCAAACCTCAAAAAGAGACCTATGGTGAGTTCCAGAAAGAGATGGATATGATCAACACCGCTTTCTGTGAAGTTATGATGGAGGGCGACAAAAAAGGCAGAGTATTCACATTCCCAATTCCAACAATAAATGTTACAAACGACTTTGATTGGAACAGTCCTGTGGTTAATAAGTTTATGGAGATTACTTGTAAATATGGTATTCCATATTTCTCAAACTATGTTAACTCTGACCTTTCTCCAGATGATGCTCTTTCAATGTGTTGTCGTTTGCGTCTTGACACTAGTGAACTTCGCAAGCGTGGTGGTGGATTGTTTGGTTCTAACCCACTTACTGGCTCTGTTGGAGTTGTAACCATTAATCTTCCAAGAATTGCATACACTTCAAATACTTCGGAAGAGTTTGAAAGTAAACTTAGAATACTAATGGAGGCTGCAAAAAATAGCCTTGAAATAAAGAGAAAAACCATTGAAGAGCAAACAGATCGTGGAATGTATCCGTACTCAGCTCATTATCTAAAAAATGTTAAAGAGCGTACTGGTAGCTATTGGTTTAACCATTTTAATACTATCGGCTTGATTGGTATGAACGAAGCTTGCCTTAATTTCCTTGGAAAAGGCAAAGACATAACAACTGAAGAAGGTCAAGCGTTTGCAAACAAAACTCTTGATTATATGAGAGATGTTATTACAGGTTTCCAAGAAGAAACAGGCCATGTATACAACCTTGAAGCAACTCCTGCTGAAGGCACAAGTTACAGCCTTGCTCGTCTTGACAAGGAAAGATATCCAGACATAATTACAGCAGGCAATGATGAGCCATATTACACAAACTCATCTCAGCTTCCTGTTGGCTTTACCGACGATATTTTTGAAACACTCGATTTGCAAGATGAGCTTCAATGCAAATACACTGGCGGTACTGTTCTTCATTTGTACCTTGGTGAGCAAATTAAAGATATTGAGATTGCAAAGCAACTCATTAAAAAGGCGTTTACAAATTACAAATTGCCATATATTTCTCTTACTCCTACATTTTCAATTTGCCAAGAGCATGGCTATCTTAACGGAGAAGTTTATACCTGCCCTGAGTGTGGAGAAGAAACAGAGGTTTGGAGCCGTGTTGTTGGATACCTTCGTCCTGTTCAAAACTTCCACAAGGGTAAGCAAGAGGAGTACAAGGAAAGAATTAAATATGTTATCAAAGAAGAGGAATTAAACGCATGATTTGGGGCGGAATTCAAAAGACAAGCACGCTCGATTTTCCTGGAACACTAAGCTGTGTGTTGTTTACACGGGGTTGTGATTTAGACTGCTTTTATTGCCACAATCGTCCGCTTTTTAGTGGGGTTAGCCTTACTGTTAGTGAGGATGAAATAATAGCCTTTTTAGAAAAGCGTCGCAATGTTCTTGACGGAGTTGTTGTTAGTGGTGGTGAGCCTGCAATTCAGCCTGATTTGCCAGCGTTTTTACAAAAGCTTCGCAAGATGGGTTATAAAATCAAGCTTGATACAAACGGGCAAAATCCTGATACTGTTAAAAAGCTTTGGATAGACGGATTGCTTGATTATGTTGCGGTAGACATAAAAGCACTTCCTCGTGATTATGAGGCTGTTTGCGGTGTCGCTGGGTTTGAAAACACAGCTAAAACAGTTCGGGAGCTTTCTGCTCTAAATGCTGCTTATGAAGTTAGAACAACGCTTTATCCTTCAATGAATATTGAAGAACTTAAGGAATTGCTTGGTTCTTTTCCTGTTCAAAAAGTGTGGAGACTCAATTATTTTAGAATGCCTGAGCATTTTAAAGACGAAGATTTTAGAAGATTACAGCAGACAGCGATAACACCTGTTACAATCCAAGAGAATCTTTCAGAATTAAAAGAGCTTCAGCCAAATTTATGTGTATAAACTTTAGCCTTACTTAACAATATTTAATAAGAGTAAACCCGCAGAGCTTTTAAAGGCTTTGCGGGTTATAATTTTGTTAATTGTTATTTTAAGTCATAGATAAATATATTAAAAAGCAGAAAATAGAAAACTGAAAAATACTAATAATTAATATAATTTATATTATACTTAATCAAAACCCACTGGATGGGGGTCACGGGGGAAAACCGACTGAAAGTGAGCAGAGGGTTTCCCCCGTGTCATTTTCTTTGGCTTGTTTCTTTGATGACACAAAGAAATGAACATAACGCCTAAAAATTACAATACAAAACACCAAAACCCGATTGAAAGAAAGCAGAGGGTTTCCCCATGTCGTCTTTCTTTGACTTGTTTCTTTGATGAGCAAAGAAATGAACATAATAAAATATAATCAAACTTAAATAAGCCTAAAAATACTAATAAACAATATAATTTACATTATATTTAATCGAAATCTACGGGATGGGGGACACGGGGGAAAACCGACTGAAAGTGAGCAGAGGGTTTACCCCGTGTCATTTTCTTTGACTTGTTTCTTTGATGACACAAAGAAATGAATATAACGCCTAAAAATTACAATACAAAACACCAAAACCCGATTGAAAGAAAGCAGAGGGTTTCCCCATGTCATTTTCTTTGACTTGTTTCTTTGATGAGCAAAGAAATGAACATACACCAACCTTAAACAAACCTAAAAAATACGAATAAATAACTAATATAATTCATATTATATTTACTCGAAATCAACTGAACAAGAACAATCACAAGGCAACACTAAAATAGAGCAGACAGTAAAAATTACTGTCTGCTCTTAGCTTTGAAAAATGATTATATGTTTTCTTCTCTAAAATCTATTATAAGTTGGTCGTGTGTGCCTGAAAGCTTTGTGCATTTTACTCCTGATGCATCAAGCATTCTCTTTGATGCAATAACACTTGGTGTATCTGCATATTTGTCTGAAAGATAAACTATCTCTGAAATGCCACTTTGAATAATTGCTTTTGCACATTCATTGCAAGGAAAAAGAGCAACATAAATTTTGCTTCCTTCTAAATTCCCGCCAGCAACATTTAAAATTGCATTAAGCTCTGCGTGGCAAACATAAGGATACTTTGTTTGTGTTTCTTCTCCAGTTCTTTCCCAGGGAAATTCATCGTCGCTACAGCCGATAGGAAAGCCGTTGTAGCCAACAGACATAATTTTATTTTTACTGCTTACAATGCAGGCTCCAACCTGTGTGCTTGGGTCTTTACTTCGATTTGCAGAAAGCAGGGCAATCCCCATAAAGTATTCGTCCCAGCTTATATATCCCTCTCTCTTTGGCATATACGCACCCCTCTATTATTTATTTAAAAGTGTTTTCATGTATGATGCAAAGTGTGCAAAAACTATTCCAGGCTCTTGCAAATCAGGCTTCCAACGCTTTACCCATTCAAGAGAAACATAGCCATCAAAGCTAATTTCTTTAAGTGCATCTATTGTCTGAGAAATTGGAATTTCACCATAGCCCATCATTTTGTACTCTATGTCACCGTTTGTAATAACAGAGTCCTTAACATGAACATGTTTTATAAGTGAGCCGAGTGCCTTTGCTGTTTGCTGTGGTGCTTCGTTTGCAAATTGAAAAGAGTGATGAACATCCCACAAAACGCCACAATTTTTATTGCCTGCAAGCTTTATAAACTTTAACATTTCGGTTGAGCTTGAAAGCTTGCCGTTTGTTTCGATAAGTGGAGTTACGCCAAAAATAGATGCGTATTCACAAAGCAAACCATAAAGTTTTGCTGCAAGTTCAAAGTTGCCGTCGGTTTCTTGTGGTTCACCAGTGCCCATAATACGAACATATTTAACACCTAGTTTTGCAGCAAGGTTAATATAATCGCAAGCCTCAACAAAGGATTCCTTTGCTTTTTTGTTGTCTGCAATAACTGCACCAGAATCTAAGACAGGAATTTCGACGCCGATTTTAGCAATTAAATTTTTTGTCTTATCTATATTTTTATCTTTAAATGCTTCAAACTCAGGAACATATATTTTATCAGATATACCTCTTAGTTCTACTCCGTTTAGCCCAAGGTCCTTTGCAGTTGAAAAAACCTCATCAAGGTTCCAGCTTGGACAGCCGAGTGTTGAAAATGATAGTTTCATACAAAACCTTCCTCTCGTTTACTTTACGCTGTTTCTATTGCACTGTCTGATTGGAGCTGAAAATGTTCTATCGCTTGGTCCCTAAGTACAAACTTTTGGATTTTTCCACTTGCCGTCATTGGAAATTCTTCCATAAACCATATTATTTTAGGGATTTTGAAGAACGCTATCTTTTGCTTGTAGTATTCTTTGATATCATCTTCGGTTATGGTTGATCCTTCACGCAGAACAACGCAGGCACAAACTTCTTCGCCATACCTTTTGCTTGGAATGCCAATAACTTGAACATCGTTTACTTCAGGGTGGTCATAAAGGCACTCTTCAAGTTCTTTTGGATAAATATTTTCTCCACCACGGATAATCATATCTTTAAGGCGTCCTGTAACTTTATAATAACCATCTTCATCGCATACTGCAAGGTCACCAAAATGAAGCCATCCGTCACTATCAATTGCAAGTGATGTTGCCTCTGGCATTTTGTAGTAACCTTTCATTATATTATAGCCTTTTGCACAAAATTCTCCGATTTGACCTGTGGGAAGAGTTTCTCCTGTCGTAACATCAACAATTTTGCATTCAACTCCAGGGAAAGCTTGGCCAACGGTTGTGCAGCGATGTTCCTCTGTGTCTACAGTTGTTGTCATTGTGGAGCCAGGTGAGGCCTCTGTCTGACCAAAAACGATAACTATATCATTCATGTTCATTTTGCCAATAACATCACGCATTGTCTTTATTGGGCATGGTGATCCAGCCATAATACCTGTACGCATTTTTGAAAAATCATATTGTGCAAAATCAGGGTGGCCCATAATTGCAATAAACATTGTTGGAACACCATGAAGAGCCGTGCAGTTCTCACTTCTTAGTGCATCCAAAACTTTTTTTGGATTAAAAATGTCAATGGGAACAAACGGAGTCCCATGAGTGATGCAAGCCATAATAGCAAGCACTATTCCAAAGCAGTGGAAGAATGGAACGGTTATACAAAGCTTATCGTTTTGCGTAAACTTCATACCATCGCCAATTGTAAGACCGTTGTTAAGTATATTGTAATGGGAGAGCATAACGCCTTTTGGAAAACCTGTTGTTCCAGATGTGTACTGAATATTTACTGTTTCGTGGCAATCACAGCTGTCACGAAGTGCGCAAAACTCTTCGTACGGAACTTTATCTGCGAGTGTGTAAAGGTCGTTCCAGCTTACCATTCCAGCTGGGCATTCATTCTCACCTGCATATATAATTGATTTAAGCTTTGGAAGAGTTTGGCTACAAAGCTTTCCTGGCTCGCAGTCTTTTAGTGTGGGACATAGCTCGTTTAGTATGTCAATATAGCTTGTTCCTTTAAAGCCATCTATTATAACAATAGCATCCGAATCTGATTGGCGAAGTTGATATTCAATTTCAAAAATCTTGTAGCTAGTGTTTACAGTGATAGCTATTCCGCCCATTTTAGCACTGGCGAAGAAGGTTAAAAGCCAGGCAGGCACATTGGTTGCCCAAATTGAAATGTGCGAACCTTTTTTTAGCCCTAGGGACATAAAACCCCTTGCAATAGTTTCACATTCTTCATCGAACTCTTTCCATGTACGATTATAATCTCTATCAGTATAATTAATCATATTGCTGTCAGGGTACTTGCGTGCCATTTCAGCAATTTGCTCACCGATGGTGCATGTCAAGAAATTTTTCACTGTTTTTCCTCCTTGCTTTAATGTCTATTATTATCAGCAAAATCCTTTTGCTAAGCTTTTTACTAATATTAAGATATTTTATCAAATTAAAAAGTTTTTTTCAATCATTTACAACAATAAAATTTACAAATTACTTAATAACAGCGTGGTTTTTGTTCGTAATTAGTAATTGCAGTCAAAGTCGTTATCTAAAGTGCGGAATATTATAACAAGTTCTGATATAAATATGTAGTAAAATAAATACCATTATAATGCTATTAACCTATTTACAAAAGAAAATGCTATTGTTATAATGTTAACAATAATATATTGGAAAATTATTTTGTGATTTCTCTTTTATAAAAATTGGTTTTCAGATAGATTTTTTAGAAGATGTTCAGTTTAAAATTTTGGTTAAGAATATTAACTAAAAGTTCTATCGGTTATACTTATAGCGGTGCTTTTAGGTGCCTATATGCACACTGATTGTAAACTTTTGCCTGCAATTAGTAGCCCTATTAATGTTGTTATTAAAATAATCGTTCTTTTAAAACTCAAAGTAGTTTGTGAATGAGTGTTACATGAATTTAAGGAGGAATGTACAAAGGCTATTGTATTGTGATTTAATGTAGCTGCCTAAACAGCAGTGGCATGGATGTATCTATTGGTATTGATGTATCTCTTATAATTGCGTTTGTCATTATTTTAAAATTAAAAGGAGGAAATTTAATATTTTTCTTTGACTCACTTACAATGACTACCTTGCTTGGCGGCCTTATGGTTTTGGCAGGTCTTCTTTTTGTAAACGAAATTACTCGCCGCAGCAAGTGGCTTTCAGTTGCATTTTACATAGCATTACCTATCATATTAACCATATTCGTTTGGCCAAAAACTGCAGGTGCAGGCACAGATGGCGGTTATTGGTTCGCATGGGTAAAAACTTATTCTGCTCTTGCAGGAGTTATCGGCTTTATGATTTTACGCTTTGTAAAGGGTATGGATAAAAATAAGTTCTTTCTCATCTTTCCAGGACTTATACTTTCAATAAACATTCTTGAAGCTGTTTTTCGTGATTTTGAGTGCTATTCAAAATCAGGCGTTGTTGAAAATGGACTCTATTTACTTTGTGGACCATGGAACATAATAAATGGCATAGCAGGTATTATCAATATTATTACAATTACAGCTTGGATGTCTATTCGTGTTGCTAAAACTAAATCTCGTGATATGGTTTGGGCTGACCAGCTTTGGTTCTGGATCATTGCATATGATCTTTGGAACATATCATATTGCTACAACTGCATATCAGACCGTTTCTTCTATGCAGGATTCACAATTCTTATTGCAGCAACACTCGCAGAGTTCTTTATTAAGCGTGGTGTATGGCTTCAGCACCGTGCACAGACACTTGCACTCTACGCTATGTTTACTCTTACCTTCCCAGCGTTTGCAAGCGACTCTGCATTCTCCGTTAAGTCGTCACACAATCCTAAGGCAATGCTTCTCATTAGCATAATGGCATTGGCTGCTAATATCGGTGTTCTTGTTTACGAAATCATTACAGTGTCAAAGAAGAAGGTAAATCCATTTAAGCAAGAGATTTACACTGACTTGGCAGCACACAAGAAGGTTTTGGCAGAAAGCAATCTTTTAGAAGATTCCGAAGTTTCAGAATCTGTTTAATTAGCTTAATTTTCGCTTGATTTAAAAACCCACCCGATATTATATATCGGGTGGGTTTTATTAAATGGCAATATTATTTATATTTGTTATGTAAATTGCTTTTATATTTTGCCTTTGCCACTCCAAAAGATATGGTCATCCACAAGTACTGCACGGGCAAAAGATGCCTCTGCTCCACCTATTTTAATTGGTAAAGCTATCAAAAAATATTCCCCAGGGTTAACATTGCTCAAATCAAGCCCCTCTAGAATTGGAATATTGTGGCTCAAAAAAGCACGGTGGACAAAGCCATCATCTTCCTTAGAGCCGATGGATAGACCGTCTGTTCCAATAAGCTCAAGCCCTATTTGGCAAGCGTCTTCTGCGGCACCCGCCATAAAGTGAGCTTTTCCGCCAGACTTTATAAGCAGTCGTTTACAATTTTTTGGAAATAGGCGTTCAATGGTTACTCCTGCAATAACTCCCTCAGGTAGGTCTATTACTGTGCAGGGTCCAATAAATCGTTCTAGGTCAATTGAGTTAATCGGTGCTCCGTCATCAATAAAATGCAGTGGGGCATCAATGTGCGTTCCCGTATGTAGCGAAGCATACAGAGCAGACAATTCAAACTCATCTCCACAATCCATTCGGTTGAGTCGTTGTAGCTTTGGAACGGGGTCGCCGTCATACAATTTTGCCGTTAACAAGTCGGTAGAAATATCTATTATATTCATTCCATTGCCCCCTTGTGTATTGATTAAATTTTATTTTATCACAAAACGAATATATTTGGCAAAAAATGTTTAAAATTTAATTCAAAGTCCGTACAATTGTACTCTAACCGCCCCGCAAACATTTTGGCATTGAAAAATCTTCACAAACTCTGTATACTTGTAATTGTACAGAACATTTGTTTATGGAGGAGATTTTTAAATGACATTATACGAAATGGGAACACAGTATGTTGAACAATCAAAAGAAATTCGCTCACAGATAAGGGAACTGCGTCCCCAACTTAAAGCACTTTCAGGGTACGAGCTTTTAGAGCTACGCAGAAAACTTGCATGTCTTTATCAAATGTCGCTTGATTGCAGAAGAATTGGCGAGCATCTACAAAATTATTATAATTAGTTTCATATTAAGCCTTATCTTTAGTGTTTTTTTTCTTGCTCTTTATACAATATTAGTATAGAATATATCAAAGTGTATTTATAGTTAGGAGAACTATCTTATGTGTGGAATAATTGGCTTTACTGGAACTCAAAAGGCAACTCCGCTTCTTTTGGACGGGCTTGAAAAGTTGGAGTATCGAGGTTATGACTCTGCTGGCATAGCCGTTTTAGAAGACGGCAATATTGACATTATAAAATCTAAGGGCAAGCTTGCCATTTTGCGTGCAAAAATTGCAGGCATAAAAGAGCCTACGGGCACAATGGGAATAGGGCACACCCGCTGGGCAACTCATGGCGAGCCTTCGGACAATAACTCGCATCCTCATATCAGCAAGTCAAGGCGTTTTGCGGTAGTTCATAACGGCATTATTGAGAATTATGCTGTGCTGAAGCAAGAGCTTATTGCAAAAGGATTTATTTTTCATTCAGAGACAGACACAGAGGTTATTGCTCATTTACTTGACACAAACTATACTGGTGATTTTTTTGAGGCTGTACGCAAAACAGTTGCACAACTTACAGGTTCATATTCAATAGGAATTATTTGCAAGGACGAACCAAACAAGATTGTGTGCATTCGCAAGTCAAGCCCTCTTGTAATTGCAGTTAGTGAAATAGGTAATTTTATAGCATCAGACATCACAGCTATTTTGGCTCACACTCGTGATACATATAAAATGATGGATGATGAATATGCAATCGTTGGAAAAGATAGCGTTGAGTTCTTTGACAAAGATGGCAAAAAGATTGAAAAAGAGATTACAAGAATAACATGGGATGTTGATGCCGCAGAAAAGGGTGGACATGAACATTTTATGATAAAAGAAATTCTTGAGCAACCTCGTGCTATTAAGGCAACTATTTCTCCAAGAATTACGGAAAATGGTAAGATTAATCTTGACGGAATAAGCCTTACCAAAGAAGAGATTTCACAGTTTAACAGAATCTTTATTCTTGCTTGCGGTTCAGCATATCATGTTGGAGTTGTTGGCAAATATGTTATAGAAGAGCTTGCAAGAATCCCTGTTGAGGTTGACATTGCATCAGAGTTTCGTTATAGATACCCATTGGTGGACGACAAGTCACTTGTTATCATCATTAGTCAAAGTGGTGAAACTGCAGACACTCTCGCAGCCCTTCGTGAAGCAAAGTCAAAGGGAGCAAGGGTCATCTCTATTGTTAATGTTGTTGGTTCTTCAATTGCAAGTGAAAGTGACGATGTTCTTTATACATGGGCAGGTCCTGAGATTTCTGTTGCAACAACAAAGGCATATAGCACCCAGCTTACCCTTATCTATTTGTTTGCGATTCATCTTGCACAGCAAACAGGTAAAATTACAGATGATTATGTAAAAGAGTTGCTTGATGAAATTCAGGCTATTCCTGATAAAATTAAATATATTTTTGAGCAAAGAGAATATATAGACAGCATTGCACAGAGATACACTTTCCTTGAACACGCATATTTTTTAGGCAGAAATCTTGATTATGCTGTTGCTCTTGAGGCTTCACTAAAGCTTAAGGAAATTAGCTATATTCATTCTGAGGCATATGCAGCAGGTGAGTTAAAGCACGGAACAATTTCGCTAATTGAGCCAGGTACATCTGTGATTGCTCTTTGTTGTTCAGACAGACTTGTTGAAAAAACCATGAGCAATGTTGAAGAAGTTATGGCAAGAGGAGCACAAGTTCTTTGTGTTGCTGTTGAGGGTAACACCGCATGCAGGCATATTTGTGACCATGTTATTTATGTGCCAGAGATACATCCGCTGTTTATGCCATCACTTGAAGTTGTTCCACTTCAGCTTTTGGGTTATTACACAGCAAAAGTAAGAAAGTGCGATATCGACAAGCCAAGGAACCTTGCAAAGTCAGTTACTGTTGAATAATAAATTACATATAAATATTAAAAAGGAGCAGCCAGACGGCTGCTCCTTTTGCTTTTGTTTAAATAGAGATTAACGACATTATACTTTTTGTTTGAGGCTTTTTGTGTCGAGTATGTTTTTTTCAATAAATTCTGCTAAGCCATCATCCTCAACATCTCCGCAAATGGTTGTCGCTATTTGTTTTAGCCCTTTCATTGCGTTGCCCATAGCAACACCAGTGCCAGCGTGTTCAAACATGGAGCTGTCATTGAGTGAGTCGCCAAAGGCTATTATTTCTTGCTTTTCTATACCATGTAGCTTTGCAATTTCTTCTATTGCTTTGCCTTTACTTATGCCTTTTTGGGTAACGTTTAGCAAATATTTATCGCACAAGCCGATTTCGTATTTATCGCCAAACTTATTTTGTGCTTGCTCTATCATTTTTTTTACTTTTCGAGGAAAATATGAACCAACTATTATTTGTGAAACATCCATTTTTTCACAATCGTCAATTAAAGTTGATCTTGTTTTATCTATAGGATAGCTAACGCTTTTTATGCATATTTTTGAAAAGCAATCATTCTTTTTTGTTTTCATAGCACAGTCAGAAACAAGAAATGCGTGAGCGGATCTGTTTTGAAAAATTTCTAAAACTTCTCTTGCCTCTTCATGAGTAAATAGGCTTTGAAAAACCACAGAGTCGTCAGAAAGGTTGCGAATGGTTGCTCCTTGATTGGCTATAATCTCATCTTTAAGCCCAAGTTCTCTTGCAAAATTTGCTATGCCAATATATGGGCGTGTTGTGCAAATAACAAATCTGCCGCCGCTACTTATATACTGTTTTATTGCCGCTCTTGTGCGTGGAGTGACTATTTTTTTGCTGTTGCAAAGGGTTTTGTCATAGTCTGAAACAATCATTTTATATTTCATAGTCGTTAGCCCCTAACATTTTATTAACTATAATCATTATCGCATTTTTAAAATTTAAATCAAGTAAATGTTTTTGACATTAAGTAATTTTTGCAAAAAGACACAGCATAAGGTATCTTATATACTATTCAAATATTATAAAGTTTTTGCACGCATTATAGTTATTTGTATTTTTATAAATTGATTTTATTAGAAAAAATAAAAGGACAAGGTTTTTTCAAGCCTTGTCCTTGATGTTATTAAAAATTAAAATTCAAGTTTGCTTGAAATATAAGCTTCAAGCTCACCAATGTTAATCCTCGTTTGTTTCATAGAATCTCTTTCTCTAACGGTTACACAGCCGTCTTCGACTGATTCAAAGTCATAGGTGATGCAAAATGGAGTTCCGATTTCATCCTGTCTGCGGTAACGCTTGCCAATAGAGCCAGAGTCATCGTATTCAACATTAAACTTCTTTGCAAGTGCACAAAACACTTTGTCAGCCTCACTGTTAAGTTTTTTTGAAAGAGGCAAAACAGCTGCCTTAATAGGTGCAAGTGCAGGGTGAAGGCGAAGAACAACTCTGGTATCACCTTTTTCTGCGTCAACAACCTCTTCATCATAAGCTTCGCAAAGGAAGGCAAGAGCAACACGGTCAGCACCAAGAGATGGTTCAACAACATATGGAAGATACTTTTCGTTTGTTTCTTGGTCAAAGTATTCAAGGCTTTTTCCAGAGGTGTTTTGATGCTGAGTCAAGTCAAAGTTTGTTCGGCTTGCAACGCCCCAAAGCTCACCCCAGCCAAACGGGAAGAGATATTCAAAGTCTGTTGTTGCGTTTGAGTAGTGAGAAAGTTCTTTTTGCTCATGGTCACGAAGCTTTAAGTTTTCGGTCTTAATGCCGAGAGATAAAAGCCATTGATTGCAATAATCTTTCCAGTATGCGAACCATTCAAGCTCTGTGCCAGGCTTGCAAAAAAATTCAAGCTCCATTTGCTCAAACTCACGGGTGCGAAAAACAAAGTTGCCAGGTGTAATCTCGTTGCGGAAGGATTTACCAATTTGGCAAACACCAAAGGGAAGCTTACGGCGAGTTGTACGCTGAATATTAGCAAAGTTTACAAAAATTCCCTGTGCAGTTTCTGGACGAAGAAAAATTTCGTTCTTGCTATTTTCTGTAACCCCCTGAAATGTTTTAAACATAAGGTTAAAATTACGGATATCAGTAAAGTTACAGCTATCACAATCAGGGCATTTAATGTTTTGTTGTTTAATATAATCAGACATCTGCTCAAATGACCAGCCAGCAGGATTAACGCCAGTGTCTTCAATAAGTTTGTCTGCACGATGGCGTGTGTGACACTCTTTACAGTCCATAAGTGGGTCAGAAAATCCGCCAACATGCCCAGAAGCAACCCATGCTTGTGGGTTCATAAAAATAGCGGAATCAAGTCCTACATTATATCGGTTTTCGTATACAAATTTTTGCCACCAAGCACGCTTAACATTGTTTTTAAATTCAACGCCAAGAGGGCCGTAATCCCAAGTGTTTGAAAGTCCTCCATAAATTTCACTTCCAGCATATATAAATCCACGACTCTTACAAAGAGACACAACTTTTTCCATTGTTTTTTCCGAATTAAGCACCAAAAATTCCCCCTAGTTTTTATACAATAGATATACTAATATAATAAGAGTGAAAAGTCAAGTATACGCAAAGATGAGCATAACAAGCTGATATAAACAAAAAAATTAAGAAAAACAACATTTTTAAAGCATAAAAAATAAAAGTTAACAAATGCTTAATTGACATTGTAAAGAAGAAAGAATATAGTGTTTAGTGTCTACTTTTATTCATATATAAGGTTAAAATCAACAAAGTACCAAGGAGCAAAAATCGTATGGAAAACGTTTTAATACCAGAAGTAAAATCAATTAAAAATTTAGCTTTGGGAATTGATATTGGCTCTACCACTGCAAAAGTTGTGCTTATAAAAGACGGTACGGTTTTGTACGAGTGTTATGAACGCCACTATTCACAGGTTCGCCAAAAAACGCTGGAGTTAGTTCAGCGAGTTGAAAATTTAATAAATGATGAACCAATATATGTTTCTATTTCAGGTTCGGCAGGCCTTGGCGTTGCAAAAGCTGCAGGGATTCCGTTTGTTCAAGAGGTTTTTGCAACAGCGGAAACAGTTAAAGAGCTTGCTAGCGACACTGATGTTGTAATAGAGCTTGGTGGAGAAGATGCAAAGGTGGTCTTTTTTACTGGTGGAACAGATGAGAGAATGAACGGCTCTTGTGCTGGAGGTACAGGTGCGTTTATTGACCAAATGGCAACTCTTATGAATGTTAGCACACAGGAACTAGATGATTTAAGTCTTGATTATCAGCGTATTTATCCAATAGCTTCACGCTGTGGAGTTTTTGCAAAGACGGACATTCAGCCTCTTCTTAATCAAGGTGCACGTAAGCAGGATGTTGCGATGAGTATTTATCAAGCGGTAGTTGACCAAACTATTGCAGGGCTTGCACAGGGCAGGAGAATAAAGGGCAATGTTATGTTTCTCGGTGGACCTCTTTATTATTGCAAGGGTCTGCGTGAGCGTTTTGTAAGCACTTTAAAGTTACAGCCAGAGGGTGCAAGGTTTCCTGAATATGGCCGTCTTTCTGTTGCTATCGGTGCTGCGATTTATGCATCAAAGCAGAACAAAACATTTACATATAGTGAGCTTGTAGAAAGCATTGAAAAAAGCTTTTCCGAAAAGAATGAAACTCCTCATTTAGAACCACTTTTTGAAAATCAGGCGGCTTTTGATGAGTTTGAAGCACGCCATAAAAAAGCAACGGTACTCACTGCGGACCCAAAAGAATATAAGGGTGATGCTTATTTAGGAATAGACTGTGGAAGTACAACAACAAAAGTTGCACTGATAACAGATGATGATAGAATCCTTTATACATATTACAACTCAAACAAGGGCAATCCTGTTGCTGTTATCAAAAAGCAATTAGGTGAAATATATGAGCTTTGTGGTGACAATATAAAAATAGCGGCAAGTGTTGTTACGGGCTATGGTGAAGAGCTTATCCAAAACGCTTTTAATATTGATGAAGGCTTAGTTGAAACAATGGCGCATTTTACAGCTGCACGCCACTTTAATCCAAATGTTGATTTTATTCTTGACATTGGAGGGCAAGATATAAAGTGCTTTAAAATACACAATAAGTCAATAGATAGCATAATGCTAAATGAGGCTTGCTCATCTGGCTGTGGTTCGTTTATTGAAACTTTTGCTCGCTCAATGGGCTATGAAATTGAAGAGTTTTCAAAGTTTGGATTGTTTGCAAAAGAGCCTGTTGACTTAGGTTCTCGCTGCACAGTGTTTATGAACTCATCAGTTAAGCAGGCACAAAAAGATGGTGCAGGTGTTGGAGATATCTCCGCTGGTCTTTCAATGAGTGTTGTTAAAAATGCAATTTATAAAGTTATTAGAGCAAATTCAGCAGACGAGCTGGGCAGCCAAATTGTTGTTCAAGGTGGCACATTTTTAAACGATGCAGTTTTGCGTAGCTTTGAAAAAGAGCTTGGATGTGATGTTGTTCGTCCACAAATTGCAGGGCTAATGGGTGCATATGGTGCGGCACTTTATGCAAAAACGCTTGGCATTAAAAACTCTGAAATTATTACACCTAAGCAGCTTGAAACTTTTGTGCATGAGTCTAAGGCAGTTTCATGCAAGGGATGCACAAATAAATGCAATCTCACAATAAACACTTTTGGAGATGGCAAAAAGTTTATTTCAGGAAACCAGTGCGAAAAAGGAGCGGGCAAAACGCTTAAAAAAGCAGATATAATACCTAATTTGCATCAATATAAAAGAGATAAGTTAATGGCTCTTGAACAAACAAATGGGGAGCGAGGAACAATAGGGCTTCCTCTTTCGCTTGGAATGTATGAGCTTGCGCCTCTGTGGCACTCAATTTTTTCAAGCCTTGGTTTTAGCGTTGTTCTTTCGGGTCTGTCAAATCGCAGAATTTATAGCAAGGGTCAGTTTAGCATTCCATCAGACACAGCGTGTTATCCTGCAAAAATTATGCATGGGCATATTGAAAAGCTTGTGGAGCAGGGTGTGGATGCAATATTTTATCCGTGCTTAACCTATAATATTGACGAAAAGATAAGTGAAAACCATTATAATTGTCCTGTTGTTGCATATTATTCTGAGCTTTTGAATTCCAATGTTGAGTCGCTAAAAAAGACTAAGTTTTTATACCCTTATCTTAACCTAAATAATCAAGTACAGCTTTCAAAAGAAATTTATTTAATGCTTTCAAAGAACTTTGGAGGTATAAGCTATTTGCAGGTTCGCAAGGCTGTTAAACAAGGCTTTATAGCTTATTACACTTGGATGCAGGATATTAGAGATGAGGGCGAAAAAGCAGTAGCGTTTGCAAGGGAGAACGGCAAGCGTATAATGGTTTTGGCGGGTAGGCCATATCATGTAGACCCTGAAATTGGGCATGGTATAGATAAGCTTGCAGCTTCGCTTGGCTTTGTTGTTGTTAGCGAGGATAGCATAAGTGGACTTGCAAAACCTGAAAGTGTAAATGTATTAAATCAGTGGACTTATCACGCTCGTCTTTATAATGTTGCAAATTATGTTGCAAAAAATGCAGACTGCGAATTGGTTCAGCTTGTTTCATTTGGATGCGGACTGGATGCAATAACAACAGATGAAGTTAAAGGCATATTAGAAAAAAGAGGAAAATTATACACACAAATAAAGATAGATGAAATAACAAATTTAGGTGCGGTTAAAATACGCCTAAGAAGTCTGCTCGGAGCACTAGAAGAAAGAGGTGAGAATTATGGAGAAGTCTGAACCAAGAGTTGTTTTTACAAAAGAGATGAAAGAGGACTATACCATATTAATCCCAACAATGTTACCAATGCATTTTGAGATGATATCAAAAATCATTTCATCATATGGATATAAAACAGAGCTTTTAGATAATTCGGGTAAACAAGTTAAAGATTGTGGGCTTAAATATGTTCACAACGATTCATGTTATCCTGCAATAATTGTTATTGGTCAATTTATTGATGCACTTGAGAGTGGGAAATATGACCCACATAAAACGGCTGTTTTGATTACACAAACAGGCGGTGGTTGCCGTGCGTCAAACTACATAGCTCTTCTTCGTAAAGCACTTGATAGAGCGGGTTTTGGATATGTTCCTGTAGTTTCGTTTAACTTTGCAGGGCTTGAAAGCAATCCTGGATTTAAACTGACTTTGCCAATGGTGCACAGAATGGTTTATGCGGTTAACTATGGTGATTTGCTTATGCTTTTGTTAAACCAAAGCAAGCCATACGAAATAACACCAGGTGATAGCGATAAGCTTGCACATCAGTGGATTGAAAAGCTAACAAAAGGAATGGAAAACAGCGGAAAGCTTATAAGCTATAAGGAAGTAAAGCGTAACTATGCGCAGATGATAAAAGACTTTTCGGCTATACCAAAACGAAGAGAGAACAAAGTAAAAGTTGGTATAGTTGGAGAAATATTTGTAAAATTTTCGCCACTTGGCAATAATAATCTTGAAAAATTCCTTGTGTCTGAAGGGGCACAAACGGTTATGCCTGGGCTTTTGGACTTTTGTCTTTATTGTGTTTATAACGGAGTAATAGACGAAAAGTTATATGGAATGGGTAAGGCAAAAGCACTTGGTTCTCGTGTATTGATGAAAATTTTAGTAAATAAACAGCAGGATATTATTGATGCAGTAAATAAAGAGGGTTCGTTTGAGCCACCAGCATCTTTTGCACACACTTGCACACTAACAGAAGGATATATGGGGCTTGGTGCAAAGATGGGTGAGGGCTGGCTACTTACGGCAGAGATGCTAGAGCTTATTGAACAAGGCACAACAAATATTGTTTGTGCACAGCCATTTGGATGCTTGCCAAACCATATTGTTGGCAAAGGTGTTATGAAGCTGATTAAAGAGAAAAATCCAAACGTTAATATAGTTGCAATTGACTACGACCCAGGTTCAACACAAATTAATCAGGAAAACAGGATAAAACTTATGCTTGCAAACGCAAAGCAGCCAGAAACTGAAAATCAAGATGAAGATGAAGAACCTAAGGCAGATTGTAAGAATTGCAAAAAAGATTTAGCGGCTCAATTGTCATAAATAAAATATACACTTAAAGAGCCACTGCGTTTTTATAACGCTGTGGCTCTTTAAGTGTAAAAACGCCTAGTGTAGAGGTTGTCATCATTTTTGATTTTTAACGCGGGTGTTGCACAAATTTATTTTTTGTGATACTTTAATAGTAGTGAATAATTTTTACGGGCAAGTTCTGTTTTGTGTTAGAAGCTTAATGGAACAGTGATTTTTATCGCTATAATATAGTGGATAAAAATTAAAAGTGTAACAAACAAACTTAAAAACATTTTATTAAATTGATTGGAGTTATATTATGATTATTAATGAAGTTTTTAAAATTAAAACTAT
>RZYX01000074.1 GCA_009930155.1 Clostridia bacterium
AGTTTAATCAATCCAGTTACTTTGAAAGTTATATATTATGAAATTAAATTGTGGATTAGTAAATAAATCTTTAATATAATATTTAATTAAAGAAATAAAATTATATTAAAAAGCTAATATGATTTTAGTATAAAGTTAAATAATATAATGCTTTTAGATACAAAATAAATATTTTTAATATTACAGTTATTGTTTATTTAATTTATACTTTTATAATATTTTTGAAGTTGCATTATAAAAATATAGCAAATTTTCATTTAGGACTTGCAAAAGCAATATATAATATACAAATGTATATACATATTGTTAAAAATATAAAAATGTGGAAAACTCTGCTGAAAGCAAGTGAAATTCTTTACTAAAGCAAAAATATAAGTTTTTTTTAAGAAAAACGATACGACTTTTAACATTCTCCACAGAGTTTTGAACACACGCAAGTATAATTACTTTACATGGAAATGATGCATATTTTTAAAAAATGTCATACATTTCCATTTGTTTTCAATTAAATACAATATAACAGTGCATATAAAATGAAATGTTTATCTTAACAACTTGCATAATCTATTATTAAGATAATTATCCTTTATCATATAAATAGATAACGAAACATAGGTTTGATAAAAAGTTAAACAAGTTAAATGATTGACAATTGCCTGTAGAGTACTATATAATTTTGTTTGTTATTATGTAATAAATTTTTAAGCAAACTTATTACATATCTTAATTTGCAAGCAAAGATTTTAATATAAATAAAAAGTAAAAGGGAGTTTTAAAATGAAGTACGCATTATTTACAGGGGCAGCTGGCGGTTTGGGCGGAATGAGTGCTAGGGCAATGGTAGAAAGCGGTTGGACAGTTTTTGCGGCGGATATAAACGAAATAGCTCTTCAGGAGATTGGTAAAGTAGAAAATATTATTCCGATTAAGGTTGATATAACCAATCTTGAAAGTATTGAACAAGCTTATGAAGAAGTTAGAAAAATTACCCCTACACTGGACGCTATAATAAATTTCTCGGGCATTCATATGATGGCATCACTTATTGAGGGTGACATTATTAAAAATATGGAAAAAATGATTGACATCAATGTTATGGGCATGATTAGAATGAACAGAACTTTTTTCCCAATGATAAAGGCAGGTAACGGAAGAATTATCAACTGCAGTTCTGAGTGCGGCTGGATGAAAGCACAGCCTTTTAATGGACCATATGCAATTACAAAGTATGCGGTGGAAGCATATAATGACAGTCTTCATCGTGAACTTATATATCAAGATATTCCTGTTATTAAAATTCAGCCAGGCTCTTTTAAAACAAATATGCATAATCAAGCACAGGCAGGTTTTGATAGACTTCTCAACAGTACACAGTATTACGAGAGAACTCTTAAGAAGATGAAGCCAATGATGCAAATTGAACTTAAAATGGCTAATAATCCAAAGCATCTCGTTGCATCTCTTCTTGATGCAGTTAATTCTGATAAGCCAAAGCTTAAGTATAGAGTTAAGAACAGCAAGCTTCTTGGTACACTTGAGTTTGTTCCAGACAGAATGATTGATGTTATTTATAAAGCACTTCTTAAATAAGGGATAACACATAAAAATCACCTGTTTAAATTGTTAATAGAATATATAATAAAACCACTAGTTTATTTTAGATGACTGGTGGTTTTATATCGAACATAGTAATTAGGTTTTTATATAAATTAAAGAATAAAGTTTTTTATATATAATATTTTAAGACATTTATTTTACCTAAATATATTTAAACTAAAATAAAATTAAAAAACTTTACTGAATTTCTATTGACAAAACAGTTAAAAATCAATAACATGAATAAGTGTAATATAACTCAAAAATACAAATTTAAAATGAATTAAAAATATATTTGTTTAGGGGGAAATATTGCTATGGTTTTTGAAAAAATCAGAGGCATAATTTGTGACCAACTTGATGTTAAAGAAAGTGCAGTTAAAATGGAGTCAAATCTTATGGATGATTTGGGTGCGGATAGCCTTGATCTTATTGACCTTGTTATGTCAATAGAGGATGAGTTTGATGTTGAAATTCCAGATTCTGCAATTGAGAACATAAAGACAATCGCTGATACTGTAAAGTTCATAGAAGACAACCGATAAGGTTAATTTAATTGGTTAAATTAAAGATCCGCATAATGCGGGTCTTTTGTTTTTTTGAACTATTGAAAAAAAACAGAGTATAGTATATAATACCTAACTATAATAGTTTAAAGATTTAAAAGGCGGTAAAGTTATGGCAGAGCAAAAAAAGATGGTTGACGAAATCACATCTATGGATGTTGATTTTGCAAAATGGTATACCGATGTAGTGAAAAAGGCAGAGCTTGCATCTTATTCAAATGTAAGAGGTTGTATGGTTATTAGGCCGTACGGCACAGCTCTTTGGGAAAATATAAGGAATGAGCTTGATAGTCAGTTTAAAGCAACAAAACATGAGAATGTTATGATGCCGATGTTTATACCTGAAGGACTTTTGCAAAAGGAGAAAGACCATGTTGAAGGTTTTGCACCTGAGGTTGCATGGGTAACACACGGTGGTAACGAAAAATTAACAGAGCGACTTTGTGTCCGTCCAACATCTGAAACGCTTTTTTGTGACCATTATAGTGAAATAATTCATTCGTATAGGGATTTGCCAAAGCTTTATAACCAGTGGTGTTCTGTTGTAAGATGGGAAAAGACAACCCGTCCTTTTTTGCGTACAATGGAGTTCTTTTGGCAAGAAGGTCACACAATGCACGAAACTGCACAGGAAGCAATTGAAGAGACGGAAAGAATGCTTAACATCTATGCAAGCTTTGCAGAGAAATTTCTTGCTATTCCTGTTGTAAAGGGTAAAAAGACAGATAAGGAAAAATTTGCAGGTGCAGAGTCAACATATACTATTGAAGCTTTGATGCATGATGGAAAAGCTCTTCAAAGTGGCACAAGCCATTATTTTGGAGATGGATTTTCTAAAGCATTTGATATTCAGTTTACAGGCAGAGATAATAAGCTTCAATATCCTCACCAAACCTCATGGGGTATGTCTAGCCGTATCATAGGTGCAATTATAATGACACATGGTGATGATAACGGACTTGTACTTCCACCTGCTGTTGCACCTGTTCAAGTTGTAATTCTTCCTATCGCAATGCACAAAGAGGGCGTTTTAGACAAAGCGAATGAGCTTGCACAAAGACTCTCAAAATTTTGCCGTGTAAAGGTAGATGACAGTGATAATTCAGCAGGCTGGAAGTTCGCTGAATATGAGATGAAGGGCGTGCCACTTCGCCTTGAAATTGGTCCAAAGGATATTGCAAACAATCAGTGCGTACTTGTAAGGCGTGACAATAGAGAAAAAATCTTTGTTCCTCTTGATGAACTTGAAACAAAAATTCCAGAGATTTTGCAAAATGTTCATGACGGGCTTTATGAAAAGGCACTTAATCGCCGTGAAGAGATGACATATGCAGTAACAAATCTTGACGATATGATAAAGAATGCCGAAAATCGCCCAGGCTTTATAAAAGCTATGTGGTGCGGAGATCTTGCTTGTGAAGAGAAGCTTAAAGAGGTTGCGGGAGTAACATCACGCTGTATACCTTTTGAACAGGACAAAATAGCGGATACTTGTGTTTGCTGTGGTAAACCTGCTAAGCATATGCTCTATTGGGGCAAGGCGTATTAAAATTTATAATATAATTGCATTATATTGATTTTTATAACAACAAAATCCCCTACTAAAATCGGTAGGGGATTTTTGATATTATATTGTGTTCTTAGTTGCTAAATAGTCTATTAAGTGTTGTTTCATATAGAAAATTACTTTACAAATAAAGCAAGAAAGCATACAAAATTAAGACTTGTATATTAAATGTAGTTAAATACTAAGAATAAAATCAGCACTCACTTTATAAAATTTGCAAAGTTTAATTAGGTGTCTTATAGGTAGTTCGTTTTGACCTGTCTCATATCTAGAATAAACTTGTTGCGTTGTGCCAAGTACTTTTGCAACATCTGATTGAGAAAGATCTTTGTCTTCACGCAATTCTCTAATTACTTCTATATATGTCTTCATAGAAAAATCCTTTCTTACTAAAGTAAGTTTACAATACACAGCTATATTTTGTTGGCTTTAAAACAAAACTGGCGTAAAATTCGTTAGCCAAAAAGTAAAAAACTATGTACTTTATTCTAAAAGATAAATATAGCGCTATTTATGAAAACGCATGATAAAATATATGAAGCTTAATTACAAATAATATATGTCAATCTTATTATGCTCAAAACATTTAGTGCAATACATATTAAATATAAATAATGTGTTTGTGATTGTGGTGAAAATTTATTTTTATAAATAGTTTATAATTCATAAATTCCACTTGGTTTTTTAACAAAGTGTTTACATTTGAAATATTGACTTTAAAGCACATGAGTTGTATAGTATATATTAAATTAGCACTCTGAGCGGGTGAGTGCTAAAACTGTCACTGACAGGTGGTGAAGACATGGGATTACCTGATAGAAAGAACAAAATTCTCGCAGCCATTGTTGAGCAGTACATTGCTACGGGCGAGCCAGTGGGGTCAAAAGCTCTTTGTGAGCTTCTTGATATGTCTGTATCGTCAGCTACTATACGCAATGATATGTCAGAGCTTTCTGAACTTGGCTATATTGACCAGCCACACACATCGGCAGGAAGAATACCAACCAACATGGGATACAGGCATTATATTGATCATTTGATGCCTAAACATGAGCTTAATGACGATGAGCGTAGGCAAATTGATGTAGGTGTTGAACACAGAATGGGCGATCCAGAGCAGCTGCTTGAGCGTGCTGGAGAGATTTTGGTTGACTTTACAAATTGTGCATCACTTTCTACAACGCCTGCGGATGAAAACGCAGTTATACGCAAGGTAGAGATTGTGCAGATAAGCCCTAAAACAGCAATGATAGTTTTGCTCACATCAACGGGGATACTAAAAAGTAAAGCTTGTAGAGCTGATGTTGAAATAACACCAGATTTATTAGAAACTTTTTATTCGGTATCAGCAAAGAACTTTTTAGGAAAACCGCTTACAGATATAGGCACAGTTATGATTCAAACTCTTGTAGCATCACTTGGCAAGAAGGCACTTGCAATGTCACCATTTCTTGTAACTCTTTCAGATCTTGCAAATGCGGCATCTCAGTCTGAGATAATTTTAGGTGGTCAGTTAAATTTGCTTAACCATCGTGAATTTGAACAGAATGCGGGTGAACTTCTTGAGTTTTTACACAGGGGAGAACCGCTAAATCAAATCATATCCTCAGTAAAAAGTAACCTTGATGTGCTTATTGGTAGCGAGAACAGATACAGGGAGCTTGAAAACTCTAGCATGATAATCTCACGATATATGATAAGTGGTAGAGATGGTGGTTTAATCGGAATAATAGGTCCAACACGAATGAACTACTCTAAGCTTATTCCTAGTATAAAATACCTAACAGACATAGTTGGAAAGCTTTTGTCAGAAGTATATGAGGAGGACATGCCAAATGGTGAATAACAACGAGACAGATAATCAAGATATAAATCTTGAAATTCCTGAAGCAGAAGAGGTGGAGCAAAATCCACAACCAACTCAGGAGGAGAAGTTGCAAAAAGAGCTTGATGAAAATAAAGATAAATACCTTAGGCTTGCAGCAGAGTATGACAATTTTCGCAAACGCTCACAAAAGGAGCGTGAAACATTATACTCAGATGCTAAGGCGATGGTGATTGCTGAGTTTTTACCAGTTCTTGATAATTTTAATAGGGCAAACGAGATTACTGATGTAGTTTCTGAGGATTACAAAAAGGGTATTGATATGACCTTTGCACAACTTGTTGAACTTTTTTCAAAGTTTGGAGTAGAAAGCTTTGGTGAGCTCGATGAACAGTTTGATCCAAACATACACAATGCAGTAATGCACATGGATGATGAAAGCTTTGGTGAAAATACAATCACAGAAGTATTTATGAAGGGTTATAAAATGGGTGGTAAAGTTTTACGCCCTGCAATGGTAAAAGTTGCAAACTAATTAAACAAAACAATTATATTAAAATAAACAATATTTTTAGGAGGAATTTTTTATGGCAAAGATAGTAGGAATTGACCTTGGAACAACAAACTCATGTGTCGCAGTTATTGAGGGTGGCGAGCCTGTAGTTATAGCAAATGCAGAAGGAGCAAGAACAACTCCATCAGTAGTTGCATTTTCAAAGACAGATGAGCGTTTGGTAGGACAGGTTGCTAAAAGACAGTCAATTACAAATCCAGATAAGACAGTTTCATCAATTAAGCGTCAGATGGGTACAGACTACAAAGTAAAGATTGATGACAAAAAGTTTACCCCACAAGAGATTTCAGCAATGATTCTTCAAAAACTTAAATCAGATGCAGAAAGCTATCTTGGTGATACAGTAACAGAGGCAGTTATAACTGTTCCTGCATACTTCACAGATTCACAGCGTCAAGCAACAAAGGATGCAGGTAAAATTGCAGGCCTTGAAGTAAAGAGAATTATTAATGAGCCAACAGCTGCAGCTCTTGCATATGGTATCGATAAAGAAGATGACCAGAAGGTTATGGTATATGACCTTGGAGGCGGTACATTTGATGTTTCCATAATTGAGATGGGCGATGGTGTTCAAGAGGTTCTTGCAACAGCAGGTAACAACCGTCTTGGTGGCGACGATTTTGACCAAAAAGTTATGGATTATCTTGCAGATGAGTTTAAAAAGGAACAGGGCATAGATTTAAGAGGCGACAAAATGGCAATGCAACGCCTTAAGGAAGCAGCAGAAAAGGCAAAAGTTGAGCTTTCAGGCGTAACAACATCAGCAATTAGTCTTCCATTTATAACAGCAGATGCAACAGGACCAAAACATCTTGAAACAACTCTTACAAGGGCAAAGTTTAATGAGCTTACAGCAAGCCTTGTTGAATCAACAATGGGACCTGTTCGTCAGGCAATGAAGGATTCAGGAATTAAGACATCTGACCTTGATAAGATTCTTATGGTTGGTGGTTCTTCTCGTATTCCTGCTGTTCAAGATGCAGTTAAAGCTTTTACAGGCAAAGAGCCATTTAAGGGCATTAACCCAGACGAATGTGTTGCTATGGGTGCAGCTCTTCAAGCTGGTGTTCTTGGCGGCGATGTAAAGGGTCTTTTACTTCTTGATGTTACTCCTCTTTCACTCGGTATCGAGACACTTGGCGGAGTATGCACAAAGATTATTGAAAGAAACACAACAATCCCAACAAAGAAGAGCCAAGTATTCTCAACAGCAGCAGACAATCAGACATCTGTTGAAGTTCATGTTATTCAGGGAGAGCGTGAGTTTGCAAAGGACAACAAGACTCTTGGAATGTTCCATCTTGACGGTATTCTTCCAGCACGCCGTGGCACACCACAAGTTGAAGTAACATTTGACATTGATGCAAACGGAATTGTTAATGTTTCTGCAAAAGACTTGGGAACAAGTAAGGAGCAGTCAATCTCTATTACAGCTTCTACAAATATGTCTAAGGATGATATTGAAAAGGCTGTTTCAGAGGCAGAGAAGTTTGCAGAGGAAGATAAAGCACGCAAGGAAGAGCTTGACACAAGAAATGCAGCAGACCAGATGGTTTATCAGTGTGAGAAAATCCTTTCAGAAGAGGCTGATAAGTTTGATGAGGCAGATAAGAAAGAACTTGAGGAAAAGGCAGATGCACTTAAAGAAGCTCTCAAGGGCGAAGATATGAATCTTATCAAATCAAAGCAGGAAGAGCTCACAGCAAAGTTTTATGATGTTTCTGAAAAGCTTTATAAGGCTGCCGCACCACAGGGCGAAGAAGCACCACAGGGTGAAGAAACAGATTCAGATAAGCAATATTACGACGCAGACTTTACAGACGCAGAATAATAGTTTAAAATATATGCTATCGTATTGCCTCTTCTAAGGGGTAATATGATAGCAAATAATCCCAAAAGGAGTTTTTATCTTGGCGGATAAGCGAGATTATTACGAAGTGCTTGGTGTTGGTAGGGATGCGTCTGCTGATGACATTAAAAAGGCGTATCGTCAGCAAGCAAAGAAGCACCACCCAGACTTAAATCCCGATGATAAAGAGGCTGAAAAAAGGTTTAAAGAGGCAAATGAGGCGTACGAAGTTTTGTCTGATGGTGAAAAGAAGTCAAGATATGATCAGTACGGTCAAGCTGGTGTTGACCCTAACTTTGGTTCGGGAGTTGGCTACGGCGGAGCCTATGATTTTGACCTTGGCGATATTTTCAATTCCTTCTTCGGTGGCGGCGGTGGATTCGGTGGATTTGGCGGTGGCAGAGCAGACCCAAAAGCACCACAAAGGGGTACAAATACAAATTCAACTATAACGATATCTTTTGAAGAGGCTGCTGCAGGCTGTAAACGAACAATAGAAACACAAAGAATAGAGCGTTGCGAAGAATGCTCTGGAACAGGTGCAAAGAAGGGTACATCACCCGAAAGTTGCCCAGACTGTAATGGACTTGGACATGTAAGTGTTCAACAAAGAACACCATTTGGAGTTATTTCAACATCAAAAGAATGTCCAAGGTGTGGCGGTAAGGGTAAAATAATTAAGACCCCATGCGAGAAGTGCAGGGGAATAGGAATGGTAAGAAAAGCAGCTAAGGTAGATGTGAATATTCCTGCTGGAATTGATGATGGGCAGGTAATTAGCATTCGTTCTGAGGGCAACTATGGAGTTAATGGAGGCCCACAAGGCGATTTGCGTGTTTCTGTTAATGTTCGTCCTCATCCATTGTTTGAAAGAGACGGATATGATGTATGGTGTGATATAACTATAACCTTTGCACAGGCAGTTCTCGGATGCGAATTGTTTGTTCCTACACTTGATGGAAGAGTTAAATATGATTTGCCATCAGGAACACAACCAGGAACAGTGTTTAGGCTTAAGGAGAGAGGTATACCTCATCTTAACGGACGCTCAAAGGGTGACCAGTTTGTTAAAATTGTAGTAGATGTTCCTACAACTATTACAGAGCACCAAGAAGAGCTTTTAAAGCAGTTTGATGATGAACTAATTGAAAAGCCTTCTAAGTTTACTGAGGGGCCTATAGCACCAAATAAAAAGAATATCTTTGATAAAATAAAAGATAATATAAAAGGCGAAAAATAAAAAACATATAAACAAAGTACCCGTGCAATTTAATTGCACGGGTACTTTTATGTTGTACTCTTTAGGACAAATAACCACCGGCTCTGCCGGTGTGGATAAAAATCTTTAGATACAAGAAAAACCTCCTTTTGATATAATGATGAGGG
>RZYX01000258.1 GCA_009930155.1 Clostridia bacterium
AATTATACGTATGCATATTATAACGTCGCAGTTGATGTGAAATTTGTTGTCAGCGAGATTTATTATGCAAAAGTTAATAATGTATCGAACTTCTATCTTGTCGCCAGCCCAGATGCAAACAGCAATATCATCAACATAACATTCCAAAAATTGCTGTCACTTATATCAAATAACGGCTCTGTTTATTTCAAAACAACCTATTCTGTGACGACAGGTCTCACCCTCGAATTTTCAGGTAAAACAGTCAATTTTATAAGGAGTTTCACGGGAGAAATGTTCAATGTCACAAGCGCAGGAACTTTGCAAATTGGCTCAAAAACTACGAGCGGATATATTGTTTTTGAAGGCAACAGTTTGCTTGGCGAATTTTCTCTCATTAAAAACGCAGGAACATTGAAAATATATGGAAACGTCGTCATTCAAAATGCCTTTAATGTTAACGGAACAGCAGGGCAAGGCGGGGCAATAAATAGCACTGGCATCGCCGACCTTGACTTTACACAGATAAGTGGTTGCAGGAGTCTAAACACGTCTAGTTTGGGCTATGGCGGAGCGATCTACAATTCCGGCACGATGAACATTGCGAATTTGAAGATTTCAAATTGTCTTTCCACTCAAGGCGGAGCGATTTATAATTCCGGCACTCTCAATATGACAAATTGCAATTTAAACGAGAACAAGGGTTGGTTTTTCACGGCAAATATTTTAGGGTGTTCAATCTACACTGGCGTGACAAATTCATCTTTAAAGATGACAAATTGTAAAATTTCAAATTCATATGCTGTGATATACGACGCGACAACGGCAGTCGGCACGACAGTTAATGTCTATGGCGGTGGGATTTATGTTGGGGCAAACGCGAGTGTTGAGATTGTCAATTCTACAATCAGCACTTGCACTGCAAAAAATGGTGGCGGAATTTATGTGATTGCAGGAGCAATTTTTATGGGGAGTAACATTGTCATTCAAAATTGCGTTTCAAATTCTTCAGGCTCTGCGCTCTACTCCGAGAATGCAAACAATGTGACGCTAAACGGCTTTATGCTCGTCGGCAACTCAAACAGTTCTGGCACAATTCTTTCAGGCATAGACGGGCTTTTCAGTTCAACAGGTTCGTTCACTCTATCCGGCGGAAATTTGTCCCTTGAAACGGACATTGTCACGGACGAAACTTCGAAGACTAGTGCATTCCTTGGTGTCATTTTGGCGGTTCTTGGTGTGCTGGCAGTCGGCTTTGTTGTGATTTGTCGTGTTAAGAACGCAAAAAGAAAGCGTTAATATTGACAGAATCAGGACTTGCTGGAGCGAATAAAAAAAGTTTATCTAAAAAGGTTGGTGATTATGTGCCGGAAAATATATAATATTAAGGGAGAGTGCAAAAAGGTGTCGAAGGTTTGGAACAAAAGTAAAATAATATCGATTGTCTTAATGTTTATGTTCGTTTTAGCGGGCATTGGTTTTCAGACACGACCAGAGATGTCTTTTGCAGATGTAGTAGTGGGACAAGGTTTGACACTGTCGGACGTAAAAGGATACAGTAGCAACGGCAACACATATAATTATGTGTATTTTGGCGAATATCCACAGACTCGCGTTTTAAAACAAAAGTCAAAAGTGGAGGGCGAGCAAAACTATGGCACCTACACGGCGGATAGCGAGAGCGTTCACGCCACAATCAAAAACTACATAAAATCACTAAACGAGAATTATTACAAAGTATATTTGCCTGCAAACCCAACGAACCCATTTTATAGTATGGGAAACCCAAGTTATGTGTGGACGGATGACGCAGGCACCACCACTCAAATTCAAAACTTCTATCCCCAAGAAGATTTTGAAAATGATAACATCAGTTTTAACTATCGCAGTGGATATTACACACTAAAAGTGGCAGTGACTGCTGGGGCGGAAAGTTACCCTGCGGGCAC
>RZYX01000259.1 GCA_009930155.1 Clostridia bacterium
GATCTATATGACAGAGTAGACCTGATTCCTTTTGCTAAACTTACATCCTTTTTCAAAGAAAATCTAAAATAGTTTTTCAAATGAAAAACATCAACAGTAAAATATAATAAATATGTAGTTATTAGACAAAAATGAAATTAACGAAGCCCTGTTCGATATCATATTGAACAGGGCTTCAGTGTTTTTGTTTATAAAATAAGATCGTCGCCGTAGCTATGCAAAACTACAACGACGATCTTTTTTGTTCATCATGCAAACTAAATAAAACACTGACAACAACGCGTAATTGCATCGTTTAATTAATTACATTTAGCCATTTCTCGAGTGCTTCTCCGGCTTTTCCGACCTCTGTGCGTTTAATGGCAAAACCTTCAGCAACCTTGGCATTAGGACTAAGATTAGCAATTTCTTTGATGCTTTGTCCAGCACCTAAGCCGTCATAAGTACAGAAAGGAATAATTGTTTTGCCTGCCAAACTCTGCCCGTAAAGAAAACTGGCAACAGGTGGGGCAATAGTTCCGAACCAAATTGGCGAACCTAAATAAATGGTACCGTACTCGGAAATATCCTTTAAATTATTAGTGAGTTCGGGTTTGATGCGTTCTTCGACTTCTTTACGCCCTTGCGCGTAAGCTGCATTATAGTCTTCAGGATAAAGTTCTAACGGCTGAATTTCCAAGATATCACCGCCTACTTTTTCATGAATCATATTAGCAAGCTTGCGTGTATCATCCGTATACGAATAATAAACGATCAGTGTTTTGTCGGCCTTCTTGACCTGCTGTTCTTTGTCAATAAAATCATTCAGCATTTGCATTTCAGCTTTGTAGTTCTTAGCATTGATAACCGTGCTGCAAGTTTTAGCATAAGCAATCAATCCGAAGGATATCATTAATAAAAAACAGATTACGAATAAAACATATAGTATAATTCTTTTCTTCATAACTACTCCTTTCTTAACCTTGATTTTCTTAGGTATAAACAGAGAATACAACCTTGAGTTAACTCAAAGTCAAGAGAATTTTAAAAATTCTTCGGTAACTTTTATAAAAAATACCGACCTGAATTTTGCTCCAAGTCGGTATAAATATTTATTCATTATCTAATTTTAGATTGGCTTCCGCTTTTCTGATACCAGTTTCATAATTTTCTATTTTGTAATTAAGCCGCTCCAGGGTTTCTTGCATTTCTGCTAGACGTTCGGCTAATTTATCCCGCTGTTCAATGAGAATTTCTTTTCTTGCCTCAGCAGTAGCATCGCCTTGTTGGAATAATGTAACATACTCAATCAATACTTCAACCGGCAAGCCAGCACTACGCATACACTTAGCAAAACCGACCCAGCCGCAGTCATTCTCAGTATAATTCCTGATTCCATTGGGATTGCGATTTACACTGGGAATAATGCCTATACGTTCATAATAACGCAATGTATCCGCCGAAAGATCATATAATTTAGCAACTTCGGTAATTGTCATTGTTTAACACCTCCTGTAGCAGTAATTTTAACACTTGAAGTCAACTCCAAGTCAATCTTTGAATTTTCATTTAGCCATGCCGATACTTTTCAGCCAGTTTGCAATTTCTGTCTGGGATTTACCAGCCTCAGAACCACGCAGAGCTAATCCTTGCACGACATTCGCTTGGGGAGAGGTCTTCTTAAGGTCACTTACACTGTCACCAAAACCGCTGCCGCCATGAGTACAAAACGGTATAACGGTTTTGCCAGCCAAATTATGCTGCTCCAGAAAGGAAAATACTCCCATCGGCATCGTTCCCCACCAAATAGGGTAACCAACAAAAATAACATCATAAGAATCTATATTTGGAACTTTTGCAGCAAGCTGCGGACGGAAATTATTATTTTTTTCAGTTTTAGCTTGCTCTGTATTCGCTTGGTATTCTTCCGGATAAGTGTTAGTC
>RZYX01000260.1 GCA_009930155.1 Clostridia bacterium
GTTCAAGCCTCTCTTTTAGTTCGTTGTTATTCATAAATAGATATTTATAGAGATTGTTTTACAATGTTTCCTTGCAAGAAAGGCGTAAAGGTAAAACATAACCTACTGCAAAACTAATTGTTTTTTTTAATGATGTATAACCAAAAGTTATAATATTATATAACGTTACAAAAAAAGCCCACCTTAAAAAAGGCAGGCTTTAAAAAATCAATTTTTATGATATCCAAAAAAATTAAACCCGATTCTCACGAACAGGATTTAGTGAACACTATTTAGTATACCGCAAAGGTAAAGCGGATTATTTTTATTACAACCCCTTTTTATATGTTTTATAACATATTCTTGTAAAATCTATCTATTTAAAAGGACTCTCGCACTAAATGGTTACACTTCTTTAACACTAAAAGTTAAAAGCCTCCATAAAAAAATAACTAATACAATTATACATATTTAGCAAAGGCCCATTACAAAACAAGCTATCTACCGATGCACCAATATCTTATATTCAAATCGAAAGAGAATGCTGACTAAAAAACCCGTCAGATCCCTTCGCCTATAATGTAACCCAGTTGTTGATCGTGATTTTTATCCTGCAAATGATACGAATTACCATCGGGCGACTCAATGTAATACACGTGGGTATAGGTAAATTCGGGATGAGTTTTATGCAGGTAAGCAATCACATTTTCCGGAACAACCGCATCCCTACCCAGCTCGTACCGGGTTTCGTACCAGAAACCACGATCAGATTCCACTTCTCCTCTAAAAGTTACAAACTTCACCTTACCCTCATGCAGGATAAAGTATTCGTTGTAGCCTCCGTTATTTACATACCCTCTTATTTCGGCTCCGCTGTACTTACGGGCAATGTAATTAAAATGATCCTGGGGCAACCTTACAAACCAACTCGGATCGTTTGGTCGCCAGTTTAAAGTCTTTATAAACAGTCCGTCTTCACTAATAAATACGTAATGTTCCACATTGGGCGTCTTTTTGATGGCATATTTAAAGTGTAGCGTGTAAAGGGGCTGTTTAATACCCCTCCTTTCGGCTTTGTATATATCCAGCACAGTGGCATTTGCATAGGGAGAATTCCTAAAGGAGTCTTGCACCTTAACCGGAAGCTGTTTCAGGTCGTCAACCTTGGTATAGGTAAACTTCCACACATTCTTATCGTACCAAACAGTAGCTTTATTCTGCTGGTCATTTACAAACTCAATTTCATTAAGACTATCCGAATAGGCATGAAAAGAGGTGATCGTTGCCAAAGGATACTTTGCATTAAAATCTCGTTTAATGGCAACCGGAATCTCAGCCGTAAGCTCTTCTATCTCATTCTCCTTCTCACAAGCCGTAAAACTTACAAACAGCACAGCCAACAAGGTACAATACAAACAATTTCTAAACTTCATAGGTCATATACATTTAAGGGAATCGCCAATAAAGCAGGTTCGCATACTACAAAAATAACGAATAATTATATTCGAGCGTTATAAATTAACCAAATTTATAATATTTTTCTACAATTTATTAGGCGTACAAGTCTTCTTAAGTAGTTAAATTAAGCCAGCACAGACTTTTAACAATAAAAGACTCCTACTTTACCACTTCTTCAAAATTAGTCTGCGCCCAGTCAATCATCTGTTCGATGGTCGGAATCAGACTCTTTCCTGTTTTTGTAAGCGAATATTCCACACGCGGGGGAATCTCGGCATACGCTTCACGCTTCACAAGGTGATCCTCCTCCAGATGCTTTAAGGTATTGGTAAGCATCTTATGCGAAATATCCGGAATTGACAGCATCAATTCCTTGTAGCGCATTTTCTCGTTCAATCCCAGATTCCATAAAACGATTAAAGACCATTTGTCGCTTATTCGTGCCAGCACATTCCTTATCGGACATGTTGGATACCGTAAATC
>RZYX01000075.1 GCA_009930155.1 Clostridia bacterium
AAGTCGGGATGCGCTAACCGGACTGCGCTACACCCCGTAATTTTTATTTCAATAATTTAAGAACATTTTATTTGCAGATTCGTTTTCGACCCTCCCGACATAAGTCGGGATGCGCAAACCTCCCGATAACTATCGGGAGCGCTACACCATATTTCTTTTCAATATTTCAAAACACTTTTGTTTTTTCGGATTGCAAAGATAGATAGTTTTTTTAATAATAAAAGAAAAAAATGCAAAATTTTAAAAAATATATATTCTATATTTGTGCTTTAGTTTTTAAATGATAAAATACAAACTCATATTGCTTGTTTTGGGAGTGCTTCTACTTGTAGAAAGCTTCTTTATGGGTATGGCTTCAATTGTGTCAACATTTTATGCCGAATTTGACTTGCCCTATTTATTGAGTTCTACTGCCATAACATTTCTTAGTGGACTAATATTAGTTTTATTGTTTAGGAAAACTGAAAAAAAAGTAGAAAAACGTGAGGCATATCTCATCGTAACACTGAGTTGGGTTGTTTTATCACTTTTTGGTGCAGTTCCTTTCTACATCAGTGGTGCAATTCCATCATACACAGATGCTTTTTTTGAAACTATTTCAGGATTTACTACTACTGGGGCTTCTATACTTAATAATATTGAACAAATTCCTCATGGCTTATTGTTATGGCGCAGCACAACTCAGTGGATGGGCGGTATGGGTATTATTGTTTTGTCTATTGCAATTATCCCTCTAATTAAAGTTGGCGGTATGCAACTTTTCAATGCTGAAGTTCCTGGCATATCGACAGATAAACTACATCCACGTATTGCAGGTACTGCCAAAAAGTTATGGCTACTGTATTTTGGATTTACTTTGGCTGAAGCTATTTTGTTGTATGTTGGCGGAATGTCTGTTTTTGACGCTGTTAATCATGCCTTTACAACAATGGCCACTGGAGGTTATTCCACAAAACAAGCAAGTATTGCTGCATTTGATTCACCGTTCATACAGTATGTCATTATATTTTTTATGATATTGGCAGGAACAAACTTTGCTTTAAGCTTTTTTGCAATCACCGGACAAATAAAAAAAGTACTTAAAAATAGTGAAATTAAGTTTTATTTGATAATCATCTTTATTTCGGGGATAATTGTTGCTTTCGGATTATGGCATTTTATGGCTTTTGATATTGAACCTGCTATTCGACATGCTTTTTTTCAGGTTGTTTCAATCATTACAACCACAGGCTATGCAACAGTAGATTATCTTGCATGGGTTCCAAAAGGTTTTTGGGTTTTTATTCTTTTACTAATGTTTGTGGGAGGATCATCAGGCTCTACGGGTGGTGGAATTAAAGTAGTTAGGATTCATATTCTTTTTCGAAATTCATATATGGAGTTTAAGCGTCTGATACATCCACATGCGGTTTTGCCTGTTCGCTATAATCGGACTTCTCTGCCGCAGAATACAATCAACAATGTTTTGGCATTTATAATTTTGTATATGATGATTTTGGCTGCAGGGACTTTAATAATGTCCTTTACAGGATTGGATATTGAAACAGCTTTTGGCGCTGTAGCAACTAGTTTGGGAAATATTGGTCCCGGAATTGGGGATGTTGGTCCTGCTTCAAATTTTGCAAACATATCAGTTTTTGGCAAGTGGTTTTTGGGATTTTTGATGTTAATGGGTCGTTTGGAACTTTTTACTGTGATAATTATTTTTACTAGGTATTTTTGGAAAAGATAATCTCTCCCCATCCTACTTCTTCATCAATCCCAGCATTGCCGCAACAGCAGCCTCTGCTCCAAGGCTAACCTGATAAATACTATCGGCTAACATATAGCAAGGATTTGTAACTATCAGATTTTTTTCGTCAATTGCGACTTCGTTGTACTCTTTATTGACATGTGTTGCGCCAACACCTGCAAGTATATCTGCAGTGGCTTTATCGTTACCGATTGTAACTCGTGCACCTAAAACTTTAGCTAAAATTACCGGAGCGATACAAAGTGCTGCTATTGGCTTTCTTGCTTGATGAAATGCTACTATAACTTTAGCAACATCCTCATCAACTGAATAATTATCTCCATTAATTGCAAAATCCGACAAATTCTTAGCTGCACCAAAACCGCCCGGCAAAAGCAATCCACAATAATCTGACACATTAAGCTTATCTATCGCCGAAATAATCCCACGAGATATTCTGGCCGACTCAACAAGCACATTGCGTTTTTCCTCTGTAAGCTCACCGGTTAAGTGATTAACTACATGATATTGCTCTTTATCGGGAGCAAAACAATCATATTCAACTTCGTTTTTCGACAAAGCTAACATAGCTAAAGTAGCTTCATGAATTTCGCTTCCATCGTATACACCACAGCCTGAAAGAATAATTGCAACTTTTTTCATCTATATTATATTTCTATTAATTTACAAATTCTAATTTTACGGAAACTCTCCAACTCTTTTTTTATTCAATTTTTGAATTTCTTTTTCACAAATATAACTTTTTGTATTCGGTAATTCAAAAAAATAAGCTAATTTTGTATAAACCTAATTAACAATTTTATGCAAATTATTAAAGCAGAATTGATTAAGCTTTGGAAAATCTTGTATCCTGAGACATCCACAAAACTACTAGACTCTTTTATTGCTGAACTAAACGAGTTAAAAGGAAAGTTAAATCTCAAGGACAAAGAACCTGATAATTTATGGTATAAAAAAGCTTTGGTTTATTCGCTTTACGTAGATCTTTTTAACAAAGATTTTGATGGACTTAGCGAAAAACTTCCATATCTACAAGATTTGGGAATAAATTGTTTATGGCTTCTACCCATTCTTGAATCACCTATGAAAGACGCAGGTTTCGACATTTCTGATTACCAAAGCATACGAGAAGATTTACTCGGTAAAAGAGGGGAAACTGCATTCAATGATTTTTTAAAAAACGCACATGACTGTGGAATCAGGGTAATTTTTGATATTGCAATAAACCATACATCTAACCAGCACGAATGGTTTAAACGCTCGGCATTACCCGACAAAAACATTTACACCGATTATTACATTTGGAGCGAAAATGATAAAGGATATTCAGACTGCCGACTTCTTTTTAAAGGGATGTGCGATAGCAATTGGGAAAAATATGACGAAGACAAATATTATTTTCACAGATTCTTTGAATTTCAGCCCGATTTAAATTATCGCAATCCAAATGTACTACTTGACATGAGTAGAAATTTGATGTTTTGGATAGAAAAAGGAGTTGACGGTTTTAGAGCAGATGCAATTCCATATCTCTGGAAGGAAGAAGGTACTGACTGCGAAAATCTCGACAACACACATGTGATAATAAAATTCTTTAGAAAAGTTACCGAATATCTAAATCCGGAAGTAATTTTACTTGCCGAAGCTTGCCAACCGCCAAAAGAAGTAGTAAAATATATGGGTGACGGCGATGAGTGTCATGCCGGATATCACTTTCCTTTAATGCCTCAAATATTTAAAACTTTAGCTCTTGGCAATTCGGATCCGATAGAAAAAGTTCTAAGTCCATCTATTACGCCTGACATACCGAAAAACAGCCAATGGTTCACTTTCTTGCGCTGCCACGACGAGCTAAGTTTAGAACTCGTTTATGTTAGTGAGGAAGATAGAAAATTTATCCACGAAAGCTATTGTCACAAACCGGAATGGGATTTTCGAATGGGCGAAGGCATATCGGCACGCCTTAGCGAATTATTTAAATTCAACCCCGATAAAATGATTCAGGCATTTTCGATTATGCTCAGTTTAACAGGAACTCCAATTATCTATTATGGTGACGAATTTGGAAAAGCAAACGATAAAAGTTTTTATCAAAAACAAATAAAAATAACAGGTCATAACGACACTCGAAATTTAGTTAGAGGAACTATAAAATGGTCTGAACTTGAAACAAAACTAAAAGACAAAAATAATTTCGAGAGCACAATTTATTATAACTTAAAGCAACTTATTGCAATTCGACGTAAACATAGCGAGATTTCTCAAGGTGATACAACTTTCTTGAATATTGACAATGAATTATTAGCCTACGAAAAGATCTTAAACAAGAAAAAAACTGTGATTTTGCACAATTTATCAAACAAAAAAATTAAATTAGCAGCAGAATTTGCAAAAGACTATGATACTTTGTTTGGGGAGTTGTTAAATGATAAGGAAATTCCTTACATAGATACCAATAAAACTATCTGGTTAAAGAAAAAATAATCAGTGTATAAAAAAACAACTAAATTTGATTTTTTTCGTCATTAATAAAAAAATAAATAATAATGATTAAACATTTAAACCTCATTTTCCTAGTTTTATTTTTAAGTGTTGTCTCATATTCACAAACTAATTTAAGTAATGATTTCAGCAATCCTACTCCTATAAACATTACTAGTGAATGTAATTACACCGAGTTTATTTTTAATCATACATCAGGCAATGATCTTGAAATTCCAAGATGTTACAGACTGTATCCGGGGGCTAGTTCGTGGTTATCGTTTGTTGTTCCCGAAGATGGAGCTGCAACTGTTCGCTTTCAGTTTGATGAAAAAACTTTGTTTGGCATAGGGCTATATTCTTTTCAATTTGGCGAATATCAAGAAATAAAATGTGATGTTTTTAACTCTACTCAAGGACATCTATATATTTATCCGAATGAACAATTTCAGAACACCGAAATTTTTGTTAGGTTTTGGAAACTTGGCGAAGCCGACACAGGAAATGTCGAGGTTTGTGTTACAGAAGAGTCAGGACCCGGATTCGCTAAAGTTCTAAGCATTGATGTAAATAGTTACAATCCTCAACAATTAGTTCAAGATGTCTTAATCACAGGATGTCTAACGGCAAATAATATTACTTTTACAGGAGATTCAGATCAAATCGGATATTTCTCAAATGGAATTCCCGGTTTAGATTTTGCCGAAGGCGTGATTTTGTCCTCAGGATACGTAACAGATGCTCCAGGACCCAACACTTCGGGATCTATGAGTGGAGGTATATATTCTGCTGGAGATTCTGACTTAGAGAATATCGTAAATGACGACACACACGACGCAGCAGTTTTAGAATTCGATTTTGTCCCGGCATCTGATATGATAGAATTTGAATATGTTTTTGCAAGTGATGAATATCCTGAGTTTGCAAATTCTAGTTTTAACGATGTATTTGCATTTCTTGTTACCGGAGGTCCGGAAGGATATGTTAATCAAAACATAGCACTAATTCCCGGCACCACAATTGCTGTATCGATAAACAATGTAAACGATGTTGATTTTCCTCAATACTATATAGACAATCAAGGAGGACCAAATATTGAGTATGATGGGATGACAGTTACTTTAACAGCAACCATACCTGTAACTGCTTGTGAAACCTATCATATTAAATTGGCTGTTGCAGACTGTTCTGACTCATCATGGGACTCTGCTGTATTTCTAAAAGCAAACTCTTTTACTTCGGGCGAAAGTTACACTGTTGAGACATTTAATTCATGGTCAAATAGTTTATCTGTAATGCGTGGATGTTCAAACTATATTGTCTTTTCAAGGACAGACGACACACCACTCAATCAAGCTGTACCAGTTGTTTTATCAGTTAGTGGGACTGCCACACCCGGAGTAGATTACACAGAAATACCAACAAATCTAGAAATTCCGGCCGGAGAAGAGTCATTATACTTCTATTTCGATGCTTATGATACCGGAACTGCTCAAGGAGACGAAACAATTGTTCTCACTTTTGAGAATGGATGTCCTTGCGATACTGAGTTAACCGAACACACAATAACAATTGTTGATGCATTTGTTATTGACCCTGAAATCGAAAACGACAGTCCAATTTGCATTGGAGATGATGCAACACTAACTGTAGCATTAAACACAGCAGAACCCGAAAACGTTAGTATAGAATGGAGCACAGGAGATACAGATGTTGATCAGATTATAGTTTCACCAACAACTACAACAACATACACAGCCGACATCATTTATCCTTGCGACACAATAACTCTTAGTACAACTGTAACAGTCATTGAACCCCCAACTGTTAATTTGGGTGCTGACTTTGAAATTGATGCACTTAGCACCGATATCGATGCCGGCATGGCTCCCGGAAACACAGGAGAATGGACATTAACCTCAGGTCCAGGCTCAGCAAATATAAACCCCAACGATGCCTCTATTACAACTGTTACCGTTGATGAATTTGGTCTATACAATTTTACTTGGACAGAAACCAGTTTAGCCCCAAATTGCTTGGCATCAGATGATATTAATATAACCTTTTATCATGTCCCAACAGCCGACTTTGTGGCAACGCCGGTACTATGTTTTGGAGATTATTCAACAATAACATTTACAGGTGAAATCGTCGATGATCTGGCAGTCTTAGAATGGAACTTTGGACCCGCAACAATTATAAGCGGAAGTGGCACAGGGCCATACATTCTTGATTTTCCAAATAGTGGAACTTTTAATCTCTCGCTTACTGTTACAGAAAGTACTGAGGTTGCACACCACAACATTTACGTTGTTGTTCCTCCTTTACTTGAAGGAACACTAACCGCCGAAGATGATCCTTGTTTTGAATCATGTAATGGAAGAGCAACTTTTGAAGTTTCCGGTGGCGTATCTCCATACTCATATAGTTGGGGGTCAACATCAAACGAAATTGACAATTTATGCGCTGGTGATTATGGAGTAACAGTTACAGATATCAATGGTTGTTCTATTGGTGAGACATACACTATCAATCAACCCACACAACTTGAGTACGACACAACATTCTCACATGTAATATGTTATGGCACACATACAGGCAACGCCAACATATCTGTTACTGGTGGCACACCACCTTATCAAACAATGTGGAGCGATGGTTATAATATGATGAACAATACAGACATAGAAGCCGATATTTATCAAGTTACAGTTTATGATGCACATGGCTGTTCGGTTTTTGAGCAATTTAATATTACTCAACCCGATCTATTACAAGTTGTAACTTCAGGCGATTTTGCAATTTGTGAGCATCAGGTTGTTAACATCGCAGCTCAACCAATGGGAGGAACCTTACCTTATACAGTTTATTGGGACAATGGCGATGGCAATGGTTTTGCCCCCGGACCACAAACATTTCAAATTATCCCACACGAAGACATTACCTATACAGTATATGTTGAAGATGCAAATGGCTGTATAAGTAATCAAGCAACAAGCCAAACAATTGTCAGTCCTGAGATTTTTCTCGATTTGACAACAGAAGATAATAGATGTTATGAATCATGCGATGGATCTGCAACAATTGGAATAACTGGAGGATTGCAACCTTTTTCATACTCCTGGGCATCAAATAGTCCTCTATATGAAAATTTATGTGCCGGATTATATACACTTACAATAACCGACCAAATAGGATGTACTGCTGATACTATGTTTATCATAAATCAACCTCCACAGATGCAAATGAATCTAGAAACCGAAGATGCTCCATGCTCTGACAGTGATACTGGAGAGTCTATCGCAATTGTTTCTGGCGGAACACCACCCTACAATTATGTTTGGGAAAATGCAAATTACACAAATCATCTTATTGCAGCTCCCGGATCTTATGACTTAACGGTTTCTGATGACAATAATTGTCGAATTTACGGAACAGCGGTAATTGAATCACCACAAGTTTTACGGGTGCTACCACTTTATAATCCAACAATTTGTATTGGTGGCGAAGCTCAAGTAATTGCACAAGCAGCCGGCGGCACCCCTCCTTACAACTTCTATTGGCAAGGTACTGATAGCAGCGAAGAACACGAACACTTATTCTATACAAGTCCCGAAACAACCACTACATACAACCTAACGGTAACTGACGACAACGGGTGTTCTGTTGATGGTTATAATGTAAAAGTAAAAGTTCATCCTCCTTTAAGTATAAATCACATAATTAATAGTGTAAATAATGTTTGTTTAGGAGCCGGAACTCAAATTGAACTTGACATCAGCGGAGGAAATGGTGGCCCCTATCAGGTTTCAACTAGCGAAGGCGATATTGTTGGTTCATTATTTACATATTATCCGGAAGAAACCACAAATCTTGTATTTACTGTTGAAGATTTATGCGAAACTCCGGCAGTGTCAGATTCGATAATGATTTTTGTACACGATAAACCATTTGTAGATTTTACAATAGGTGTAACAGAAGGTTGCCCCGGACATAGAATCAATTTCAGATCACTTGATACAGCTGAAAATTACGAGTATGTCTGGGATTTTGGCGATGATATTTTTGCCTTTATCAAAAATCCCACACATGCTTATTCGCAATCGGGATACTACCAAGTAGGTTTAACAGTACAGGACGAATTTGGATGTACTAACAATATTACAAAAGACAGTGCCATTTTTATTTATCCACAACCTTATGCTAATTTTAGTGCTGACCCTCAAATTGCAAGCATTTTAAATCCGCATGTAAAATTCAACAACTATTCTGAAGACGCATTATTCTATTTTTGGTATTATGGTGATGGAGACTCCACAATAAACTTTAGAAACCCGATGCATTATTTCAATGATATTGGGGAATACGAAGTTATGTTAGTCAGCGAAAACGAATATGGTTGTAGCGATACCATTACCCGTACTGTATTAGTAAAATCTGAATATACAATCTGGGAACCAAACGCATTTACGCCTAATGGTGATGGAACTAATGATTGTTTTAAAATTTGTGGAGTTGGAATAGATCATCACACATTTAATTTAATAATTTACAATCGATGGGGTGAGTTGGTTTTTAGTACAGATGAATATGCCCCCGATGATGATTGTACCGATTGTGGCAAAGGTTCGTGGGATGGAACAAGAGGTTCTCATCAGGCCGGAGATCGGTACTTGCCAAACGGCATTTATTATTGGTATGCAACTTTTACTGACACCGAAGGTATTGGTCACGAACATCAGGGCAATATTCAGTTAATCAGATAAATTGTTTATCGGTTGATTGGTTTATCAGTTTATCAGTTTATCGGTTGATCGGTTGATCGGTTGATCGGTTGATCGGTTGATCGGTTGATCGGTTTATCGGTTTATCGGTCCCGAGCCAAAGGCTCCCCGACAAATAGGGACAGGCAGCACATCCTCCTTAAAAATAAGAAATTGCATAAGGTATTGTAAAAATAGCAGAACTCTTATTGCCTAACCCGCATTATTCATGCGATTAGCTTTGTGTAGATACAAGGCGTCTAACTTTGCAGTCATACCTTTGTATTACAATGAGTTAGCAACGCAGTAGA
>RZYX01000261.1 GCA_009930155.1 Clostridia bacterium
GAATAGACTGCCGCAGCAGCACTTGCAACATACATAGTGCCGCCTACTGCCGGCGATAAAAGAGCATCCGCCATATGCATAGTGTTTCGTCCCCTTCAAATAAATATTTTACCGAGTCACAATATGTAAAATCCTTGCTACCTCCTAGAAAATACCACAAATACAGGCTTATACAAGCCGGGGCAGGGGTTATCTTGTGTAGATTCCCCATTTTTTGATATATTATAAGCAATAACGCAAAAGGTGAAGCCCCAGATCCAAAGTTTTTTAAAACAGGAGTCGTTTTAGGGGAAAGAATGTAGCTCATTAAATCCCTAAAACATACCTTAGAGGTAAGGTGCGTCAATATCGTCCAACAAGGAATAGGTGCGTTTCAATTTGTATCATATCTGACCCAAAATAGTGCCATAAAATACAGATTGTGCAAGATTACCCTTATTCTGGATTTATTTTGTGCGTTTGCACAATTGACACTGACAAGCTGCCGTGATACCCTTTCAATAGGTCGAGTTACTATTACCGACAGCAACCGGGCACAAAGTGCCCGGTAGTCAGCAACATCGCTTGGGTTGCAATTAAGTGGTCCTGACGGCACTTTTTGTAGCTTTTTATGCGGTCGAGCGACTTATTTTTAAATTTTTTTGGAGGTCATTATTATGGCATACAGCATGGATACAGTATTAGGCGACATCCTCGCAAATCCCGATGCAGTTGCAGTTATGGACGAACTCATTCCCGGCGCATCCAAGAATCCTATGATGAAGATGGCTAAGGGATTTACTCTTGGTAAGATCGCTAAGACTCCCGCTGCAAAGCTTCCCGAAGCAAAGGTTCAGGAGTTCATCGACGCTTTGAACGCAAAGCTTGGCTAAGCAATAATTACGTAGTAAGTTTTCTTGTCGATATTTCTCACCGTCAGGAGATTTAATTGACTTTTATAGAAAGCTTAATTTCGTTTTTTGGCAGCACGTCGGATTTTTTCCGGCGTGTTGTTTTTTGTTTTTCTGCATAAAATCGTTCTATAGCAACTATAATTATTCTGACTCAGGTTCAGCTTGGATCTAAGGAGGGATTATTTTGAAGCTTGGAAAGATACAGCTTGCGGGGTTTATATTTACGGTTGTTGTTGGTACGGCACTTCATTTTATTTATGAATGGTCGGGGGAGAATGTCGTCGCGGCTGTTTTTGGCGCTGTAAACGAAAGCGTGTGGGAACATCTCAAACTAATTATTGTACCTATGCTTATATTTGGGATTATTGAGTATTTTTTATACGGCAGAAAGCTTAAAAACTTTGTTCAGGTTCGATTCTTGTCGATACTGCTGGGTATGGCCATAATAGTCATCGGGCATTATACCTATTCGGGAATAATAGGAAAAAACTACTTTATAGTTGATATTCTGCTCTTTTTATCGGCGGTGTGTGCCGCATATAGCTTCAGCTACAAAACGCTCAGGACAGAAAAGTTTTCTACGTCATTGTCCAAAGAACTTGCGATTTTTGGAATTTTATTTCTTATCGTGTGCGTTATTATATTTACCTTTGTGCCGCCGCAGATACAACTTTTCCTTGACCCATCTACGGGAAGCTACGGAATACCTGCAAAATAAATATTAAGACTGAAAGTCGGCTATCATAAGACAGTGTCTTATGATAGCCGACTTTTTGATTTAAATGATATAAAAACTATTAACCTGATGATACTAATAAATTCTTTGCAATTTGAAATAGCATTTAAAATTTCATTATTACAAAAGATTCTTCGAATAAAGGGTTTACATAATATTTTCAATTAATGATATATCTATAATATACCAATATATAGAGAAATCAAAGTTTACATAATATTAATATGAATATATCATATTAAAAAATATAATTCTCTCTTGACAAACGCTTATGGCAAGTGTACTAT
>RZYX01000262.1 GCA_009930155.1 Clostridia bacterium
ATCTGCTAAATTTCCCCGAAAATCCGGACAAAGATTGGCAGAAAACATTCAATTTGGCGAGGCAACCTACTCTTTTCGATGGGGCTTACTTTTAAAAATAATGAAAAAACGAAAATATTTGCATTGACTATCAAATCTTTACGCTAAAGAAAATATTTTTTTCTATTTTTACCGGACAATAGTGATTTTTTTAATATCTTTGTTTCATCTATAACCAAAACCAAAAGGCATGAAAAATCTTGCCCTCTTTGCCGTCTTAATACGTTTAACGATCATTGGTATTTTCTTTGTTTCTTTTATGCAGCTTAATGCCCAGCAATGGACAGCTTTTAGCGCCATGGATGCCACAGAACCGGTTTGCACGGTTAACACTTCTGCAAATGACTTACCTTTGAGGAAAGGAATGTACCTTTTAAAAGCTACACTTAACAAGCAAAAGCAAGTCCTTAAAATCATCCACCAATAAAACCATACTATCATGAATGCCAGAATATTATTAATTGTATGCGCTATTACATACTGTCAATCTTTTAGTTACAGCCAGGAATTTATGACCAGGGGCTGGCAATCGGGAGAAATATTTTTCCTTGGTAGACATCAGCAGGTCAGCATCAACGATGTTCTGTATTATTCTACGGATTTTGGACAAACAGCTACCTGCGTTAATACAGAAATGAACTTCGCACAAATTGTTACCGATAAAACCCAGGGATATATATACTTTACTAATATTTGGAATGCTACTATTTTTCTTTCTACCAATTATGGATACGATTGGACTATGCAAAGCACATATTCGTATTATCGACGTTTGTTATCTGGAGTTAAAGATGGATGGGTGTACAGAAAAATTTATCAACATAGTGAAGATTATGGCTCGACATTTATTGACCATAGTTGTGCCTGGATTCCGAACAACCAGACCTGGGTCAAGTATGCCGAACTGGATAATGACAGCATACATGGTTATATATATTGTTGGGATGGGGAATTGGAAAAGGCCTTTTTTGGATTAACAACAAATCATTTTGATTCACTGATATTTTTGGAAAGTTATGGCTACCACCCTTCAAGTGCGTTTGGATTTGCCCGTGGTTACACAGATGGCGAGTTGTTTATAGCACATAATATTGATAGCAGGGGTAAAATACGTTACACCAACAATTACGGCGTAAATTTTATGGATATTGAGGAAATAAACCTTACTGTTATGGATCTTTGGTACATGACCACAGGTAACCAGGAAGGTGAGGTATATTGCTGGGCATCAAAAGTTACCTCAATGTATGAAAATTACAACGTGTATATTTTTCATTCGATGGATTACGGGCGTACTTTTGAAATTTTCAACCCGGTGGGTTGGGGTATTCAGCCTGTATTGGCAAACTTTTCAGCAGAACAAAAAACCGGCATTGCACCCTTTTCGATTGACTGGTACAACTTCTCAATAGGTGAAGATTTAAGCTATGAATGGGACTTTGAAAACGATGGGATAGTTGACAGCAATGAGGAAAATCCAACTTACACTTATGAAGAACCCGGCATATATTCTGTATCGCTAAATGTAAGCGGGCCAGATGGCTCAAATAGCTTCACAAAAGAAAATTACATCACCGTTTACCCTTTCCCTGCCCAACCTCAGGATTTAACTGCCGAAGTAATGGATGATGATGTGTACCTGAACTGGCAAGCTATTGAAATAGACACAGCTTTTTTGGGATACAACATATACCGGGACACAACAATTCTAACCCTGGAACCTATTACCGCAACAAACTACGAAGACCTTAACCAATCCAACGGAACGTATAAATATTGTGTGGAAGCAGTTTATACTTATGCTGTTTCGGAGCAAACTTGTGTGGAGGCAAGTATTACTGTTGGGATTGACGAATTGTGTGTGGATAATATAA